>CAZTDL010000226.1:0-6979 GCA_964612775.1 uncultured Lentisphaeraceae bacterium | reverse complement strand
GACAACCGCCTGGCGCAGCGTGTCGCCCGCGGGCGGCCTGTCCCCGAGACCGTGCGGCAACCGTCATTTTCCTGTGCTCCGAACTTGATTGCGCCCTCCTTATTGGAGAAACCTATATGTCTTTTATTTGTCTAACGATGTAATTGTTTGAGCGGAGGCTATATGTCGCGAAAAGGGGAACTGTTATTCGTCTGCTGTGCGGCTCTCTCGGTGTTCAGCGCTCATGCTGAAATGACCTACTTTGCCCATCAAGGCAAGTTGAGGACCGTCGTCATGATCGGCGAAGGAAAACCGGTGGGGACCGGTACCGTTTCGAAGATCGACGAAATGGCAGATAAGAAGTATGGGGACAGTTGGAATCTTCAGTTTTCAGGCGTGGTCAACGTCACGGCCGCCGGCAAATACGAGTTCGCCGTCACCTCTGACGACGGCAGCGCGCTCTTCATCGACGGTAACGCGGTTGTGATGAACGATGGGCTTCACGGCCCCGCCAACAAAAAGGGAACTTCCGATCTGGCGATCGGCAAACATCAGGTCAACCTGCTCTATTTCAACAATAACGGCGGACACGCTCTGAAAGCCACGGTCAAGAGCCCCTCAGGACAAGAGGCCGATTTGGCGTCTGCTTGCACACCCAGCAGTCAGAAGTATGAATTCTCCAAACAGCAGATTGAGGCGGAGCGGCAGAAAGAGGCGGTTATAGCCCAAAAGGCGGAGGCGGAGGCGCAGAAGGCGACGCAAATGGAGCTGCTCAAACTCTCATCGCCCGAGGCTCTGGCACGTTCGATTAAGTTCACATCTTAAAAACCAAGCCGCGCGCCTACAAGAATGGCCGCGCCTATTTGAAACAGGCCGAGCAGTACGTTCAGACCATCCCCGGTCTGTTGGAAAAAGCAGAAAAAGGGGACGAGCAAGCCGTTCTGGCACTCGACGAATACGGCAAGTTCAAATTCAAAGCGCTCGTCGCGGAAAACCCTTACGTCGATTTTGACGAGACGCTGGTCGTGCTTTCAGACAAAGTCGCGACGAAAAACAATTGGCTGGGCACGCACGTCATCTCGCCCAAGGGGTATAAGAACAAGATTGCCCGCCTCAATATCCGAACCGGACAGGTGACGGATATCTATGAGCCCAAAGACGGCGCTTATGTCGGCGAGCCGGACATCCATTACGAGGGGCGGAAACTGCTCTTCGCGTCCACCGACACCAACAACATGTTCCAAGTGATGGAAGTCGGCATAGACGGATCCGATCCCCATCAGGTTTCGACCATCGCCGGCGAGTATGTCCACAACTACGGCGGCATTTATCTGCCTGACGACACCATCGTTTTCAGTTCGACCGCTCCGATGATCGGCGTTCCGTGCATTGGCGGTTCGCGAACGGTTCCGAACCTCTACAAGATGGGACCAAACGGCGAGAACACCCGCCAGTTGACCTTCGAACAGGACGCCGACTGGTATCCGACCGTCCGGGAAGACGGGCAAATCATGTATCTGCGGTGGGAATACACCGACATCATGCACTATTATTCGCGCATCATGATGACCATGAATCCGGACGGCAGCAATCAGCGGGCGATTTACGGGTCGCAAAGTTTGTGGCCGAACTCGATGTTCAACGCGCGGCCGATTCCCGGCGACCCGGGTCAATACGTGGCCATCGTCTCCGGCCACCACGGCGTCGCCGGTTCCGGGAAATTGACGATTTTCGACACCAACAAGGGATACGCACACGCGGACGGCGTGGTGCAGCATATCCCCGGCTATGGCAAGAAGGTCACGCACGTCACGGTTGATCAGCTTTACCCGACCGTGAAGAAAACGTTGCTGACGCAGTTCCCGGATCTTCAGACGGTCGTCACCAAGCTGATTGCGGAAAACATGCCGGAGGCTTCTCAGGTCGGCAAGGACTACCATGAGTTGAACAACGATTTCTTCAACAAGTGTTATCCCAAGCTGCGCGACACCTATCCGGAGATGGCGTTGGATCTGGACCAACTGGTGAACGGGGTTTATCCGCAGTGTCTGCAACCCTATCCGATTAGCGCCCAATATTATCTGACGGTCGCGCAACTGAGCCCAAAGACAACGTGGAAGCTCTATCTGGTGGACACCTTCGACAACTTCGTGCCGATTCAACCCGTCCTAGCGGACGGTTACCGCTACATGGTCGAGCCCTGTCCCCTGAAAAAGCGCGTTCGGCCTCCCGTCATTCCGCCTAAAGTGAACCTGAAAGACAAAGGGGCCGTCTGCTACATTCAGAATGTCTACCGCGGACCCGGACTGAAGGGCGTTCCCGTTGGAACGGTCGACTCGTTGCGCGTCTTCACGTATGCCTATGGTTATTACAACATCGGGAACCACAACCACATCGGCGTCGAAAGCGGCTGGGACATCAAGCGTTTGCTGGGAACGGTTAAGGTGGAAAAAGACGGATCGGCCATGTTCAACATCCCGGCCAACACGACGATCTCTCTGCAACCGCTGGACAAAGAGGGCCGCGCTCTTCAGCTCTTCCGCAACTGGTTGGCGGCCATGCCCGGCGAGAAGCTTTCCTGCATCGGCTGTCATGAGCCGCCGACGGAGCCGCCCGAGGCCAGCAAGACCATCGCGTCAGGCAAAGCGCCGCAGACCATCATCCCCCATCGCGAGCGCGTGGAGGGTTTCGCTTTCGACATGGAAATCCAGCCGGTCTTGGACGCTTATTGCGTGCGCTGCCATGACGGAAGCGACGCCAAGAAGCCCGACTTTAAAAACAAGGCGCTGGTGGATACGAAACGGGCCGATGAACATTACAGCAATGCCTACTTCGCCTTCCACAAGTATTTCCGCAGGCCGGGGCCCGAAAGCAACGGCATTATGGGTAACCCCTACGAATATCACGCCTCGACCTCCGAGGGCGTTCAGCTGCTTGAAAAAGGCCACTACGGTGTGAAGCTGGATGAAGACTCTTGGCACCGCCTCTACACTTGGATCGACTTGAACGTGCCGTTCTACGGAAACTGGACTTCGGTCTATGCCATCGACGAGAAGCGCGAAACCTGGACCACCAACATCTCGGCGCATGCGGCCTCGCTGCGCGCGCGTTACGCCAATGTCGATACCGACTGGGAAGCGATTCCCTCCCGCCCTTATCCGGTTACGGTTACCCAAGAAAAGAGCGAGGAGCGGAGCGAGCCGGTCACCGTTTCGGCCGCCCACTGGCCGTTCTCGGCCGAAGTCGCCAAGCAGATGCAGAAGCAGGCGGGCGGAGAGCAGAAACGGGTGATCGACCTCGGCGACGGAGTCAGCATCACGCTGGTTCGCGTTCCGGCGGGTGAATTCGTGATGGGCAGCGACGAGGAGACGGCCATCGAACAGCCGCGGCACCGCGTGCGAATCGAGAAGCCGTTCTGGATCTCCGAAAGCGAAATCAACAACGCGGCCTTCTTCGCGTTCAAGCCGGACCACAACGCCAGCGTTTACGATCAGCAGTGGAAGGATCACGTGCGCCTCGGCTACTACGCGAACTATGTCGAGCAGCCGGCGACACGCATGAGCTGGCAAGACGCCGATGCGTTTTGTGCCTGGCTCGGCAAAAAGGCCCGCATGAAAGTGGCGTTGCCGACCGAAGCCCAGTGGGAATGGGCGTGCCGCGCCGGCAGCGACACGGCGATGTTCTTCGGTTCCAAAGCATCCGACTTCAGCCCGTACGCCAACCTGGCGGACAAGTCGATCGAGAAATTCGCCGTGAACGGTATCAACCCGGTCTTCAATAAGGGCTTGGTCGGAAACAAGGTTCACGATTTCGTGCCGCGGATCTCTGAGTTCGACGATAAGCAGTTTCTGGTCACAGGGACCAAACAGTACCTGCCCAATGCGTGGGGCCTCTATGATATGCACGGTAATGTTGCCGAGCGGACGCGCAGCGATTATGCGCGCTACCCGTATGTAGCCGGCAAGAGCGACTCTAAGAGTATGACCGAGAAGAAGACGGTTCGCGGCGGATCCTTCTTCGACAGGCCTTATCGTGCGACAGCCAGCTATCGTCTGGGTTACGTCCCTTGGCAAGGCGTATTCAATGTCGGGTTCCGTGTCATCGTCGAAGACTAATCGTCCGGCGGCGGGATTAAAGCGGGTAAACGCTGAGCGCCGAAGGCTCACTCCTGAACCCTCGAACCCTACGATGAGGGTGCTCGGGGGTTCAGCGTTGACTTTTGTGTGTTTAGGGCAAGAAATCAGGTCGTTATCTTGAAGGACAATCTCCATAGGCCGTGGGTCTCATCCCTGTTTCTGGCGACGCAGTTGTGCGTTCTGTCGGCAGGGGCGGAAGACCGTTATCTTTCGCCCTCGTCGCTGGTCGCGGGCAAGGATGGCAAAGTCCTTTATGTGGCCTGCGAGACGGCCGGTTGCATTTTGTCGTTTGATACGGAAACGGAAAAAGTCATTGCCCGTTTTCCGGTCGATAACGTTAGCCATATCGCGCTGGCTCCCGACCAAAATCGACTGTTTGCAACAGCCGGAGGGTTCACCGGCAGCGTGCATGAGATCGATGTAAAAAGCGGGAAGATCCTGCGCAGCCTGCCGGCGGGACATACGCCGGAGTCCCCCGTGCTGAGCGCCGACGGTAAAACGCTGTTCTACTGCAACCGTTTCTCCCGCGCCGACCAAAACGACGTCCACGCCGTGGATCTGGCGACGGGGAAAATCAAATGCTCCGCCAAGGCGATCCGCGAACCGGCGACTATGCGGCTCTCAAAAGATGGCGGAACGCTGTGGGTGGTCAACCATCTGCCTTTAATGGCGGCCAACCGAAAGTACGTTTACTCCTCGCTTTGCGTTTACGACAGCGCAACGCTGAAAAAGGCGGCGACACTTGACCTGCCGGCCGGCTCGTTCGAGATCCGCGATTCCGCGATGAGCGCCGACGGAAAGTATTTCTTCATTTCCCATTCCATCGGACGCTTTACCGTACCGACCACTCATTTGGACCGCGGCTGGATCAATACCAGCGCCGTCTCGGTTTTCGAAACCGCAACCCGTAAGTATGTCAACTCTGTCCTGTTGGACGATACCGTGAAGGGAGCCGCCAATCCGTGGGGAATCGCGGTCGCCGGTAATGACGAATGGCTGTGCGTGAACGCTTCAGGCACGCACGAGCTAATCGTGATCAACCTGATAGAAATGATGAAACGTTTGGCCGCTGCGCCCCGTCCGAAGGAGGTTGTGAACGATCTCGGTTTCCTCTACGGCGCCAAAACCCGCGTGCCGCTTGAGGGGCAGGGCCCGCGAGCGATCGCCGTCTGCGGCAACAAAGTCTACAGCGCGATGCGGTTTGCGGACAGTCTCAACGTGGTCGAGCTATGGGATGACGGTCCAGGCTCAGCGGTCGGCTTACCGCTCGGCACGCCCAAGGCGGTCGATCTTGTCCGTTCAGGCGAGATGGCGTTTCATGACGCCACATGCTGTTATCAGCAGTGGCTGAGCTGTGCCAGTTGCCATCCGGAAGCGCGCTCAGATGGGACGAACTGGGATTTGCTGAACGACGGTCTCGGTAATCCCAAGCAGTCGCGAAGCCTGCTTTATTCCCACAAAACATCGCCGGTGATGATCACGGGGATTCGGGCTTCAGCTGAGATCGCGGTCACCAAAGGCTTTACCATGATCCAGTTCCACGAACTGCCCGCGCTGCGGCTCGAAGACGTGAACGCCTACATGAAAGCTCAGAGGCCCGTTCCCAGCCCGTACCTGAAACCGGACGGAACCATGACCGACTCGGCGTTAAGGGGTAAAGTGATTTTCGAAGGTAAGGCGGCGTGCGCCAAATGCCATGTGCCGCCTTATTACGGCGACAAGAAAAAGTATGCTTTCGGCCTCGGTTCGGACAACGAGCGGTCACGCGAATTCGCGACGCCCATCCTGATTGAGATCTGGCGGACAGCCCCCTACATGTATGATGGTCGCGCGGTCACCATCAAAGAGGTCATCACGACCGATAATATTAATAACAGACACGGCAACACGAAGGATCTGACACCGCAGGAGGTCGATGATCTGTCGAACTACGTCCTTTCTTTGTAGATGATGCCGCCCTTCTTCATGCGCACGCGCCGTTCGCTTTTTCCCGTCCGGCGGCAACACGGTTCCGCCCCTGCTTTTGACCGCAGGGAACCGACTTCCGCCCTTCCCAATCCGACACGCCCTTTGGTATAGTGTGACGCGTGTGACGGGGCCGTATCCGAGTGTGCGCCTTCGAACAGAACCCCTTTCAAAAAAGGAGAAGAGAATGACCAATGGATTCCAGATTGTCGTATGCGGCAGCCTCGTGCCTGATCCGCTGCAGACACTTGAGCCGGTAACAACCCCGCAGGGACCGGGCCTGAAAAATGAAACGATGTTGCCTTCTGTGCTCGACCCCTGGTCGGCGCACGCGCTGTTCGAGGCGGCCAACCTGGCGAAACAGGTCGCCGGCAGCAAGGTCTGCCTCGTGAGCCTCGGCCCCAAGGCCAAGCTGCAGCAGCTCATGATGACGGTAGCGCAGAAAGTCCCCTTTGAACTGGTGGCCATCGACGGCAGCGCCAGCGGCTTCACCGACGCGCATGTCGTGGCGGCTGCGCTGGCCGATGCGATCGCAACGATTCCCGGTCTCGACAAGAGCCGCCTGCTGGTCTTCGGCGGCTGCGCCTCGGCGTCGCGTGACGCCAGCGTGACCATGCAGTTGGTCGGCGAACGGCTTGGCATCCGCGATCAATTCGCGGGCGTCGACGAAATCAGGGTTCAGGCGGACGGTTCGTTCACGACACTCGAGCGGATCGAAGGCGGCCAGTATCTGGTCTCAGCCTGTAAGGGCGCTCCCGCCGTGCTGGCATGGGCCACGGGCAATCTGCCCGAACCGCCCAACAACCCCCAGATCGGCATGGCCAACATGCGCGGCGTAATGCCCGCGCTGATGAAAGCCAAGCTCGCCGCCGTCGGCGAGCTTGGCTTTCATCAGCGCG
>CAZTDL010000225.1:0-6998 GCA_964612775.1 uncultured Lentisphaeraceae bacterium | reverse complement strand
CCGCCAGCTCTGCGTTTCCCGCCAGCATGAAGGCGGACGATACCAGTGCCCCCACGCCACAAAACACGAACGCGCAGAGTCCCCCGACTGCCGCGCCAAACATACCGCCACAGAACGCCAAAGCCATCCACAATGCAATTTCTTGCGCATCCATTGTCCACATGAAGAACTCCCCCTACAGACACGTATATCCGCCGTCGATCACCACATCGGAACCGGTCATGTATCCGGACGCGTCGCTCGCCAGATACACATATATCCCCATCAATTCTTCAGGCGTGCCGAGTCGCCCAAGCGGAATGCGGGTTTTCCAGACGGCATGATAATCCGTCAGCGGTTCGACCAATTCCGTCATAATGTATCCGGGGCTTACGCTGTTAACGCGGATACCGTATGGCGCAAACTCCACCGCCATGGCCTTGGTCAACTGAATGACGGCCGCCTTCGAAGCGCAGTAATGTCCGATTTTTTGCGGTGCATTGACGACATGTCCGGACATCGATGCGGTGACGACGATGCTGCCGCCTTGTCCCTGCCTGATCATCGCTTTGGCGCATGCCTGCGCCGTGAGAAAAACGCCGCTGACGTTGGTCTTTTGCACCGATTCAAATTCGGCGAGCGGCATCTCGTCTAAGCCGCCGAGCGTGACGATGCCTGCATTGCAGACCGCGATATCCACGCCACCGAACTGCGAGCAAACAGACGCAACCATGGCAGACACCGACTCCGGTTGCGTCACGTCGCACGGCACGGCAAAAATCGCCGCTCCTGTCGCCGTTCGCAATTCGCGCGCGATCTCATTTAATTTCTCTGAGCAGCGTGCCCCCACTGCGACCTTGGCACCAGCCTGCGCATACCCCAGCGCTACACGCTTGCCGATGCCACTCGACGCTCCGGTGACCACCGCCACCTTGCCGTTTAAGCGGAACTGCTCTAGCACCTTCATTAAATCCCCCTTGCTCATTTTAATCAAACGCTCTGTTGTCTATTTTCATCCCGCATGTCCTAGTCGCCGCGAGATTCTTGCCGCACCCTCGCGGATCTTCGTGCCGATGCCAGGAATCATTTCCGGCTTCACGCGGACGTCAGGCCCCGTTATCCAGATGGACGCAATCGGATATCCGCTGCGGTCAAATATCGGCGCTCCAACGCAGTAGATACCGGAATATTCTTCCGCTTTGTCTTCCGCGTAACCGACCTTGACGACCTTCTGCAACTCTTTTCGGAAAGCCTGCGGTGTCGCAATCGTGTTCGCGTTAAAACGGACAAACTCGGTCTGAGCAATCACCTGCTCTTGACGCTTTTCAGGCAGAAACGCGATGATCGCTTTTCCAGGCGCGGAACAATAAGCGCGAATACGGTGACCGGCATTCACAGAAAATCTGAAGAGGTGCGAACCTAACGCCTGTTCAAGAACGATGATCTCGGTTCCATTTAATACGCCGAGCAGAATGGTGTCCGATAGTTCGTCTCGCAGTTCGCGCATGACAGGCATACAACTGCCAATCAGGTCTGTCTCAGAAAGCGCTTGCTGACCCAGCATAAGCATTTTCTGCGTATGCCGAAAAACCTTCGTTTCCGGATCACGCTCAAGATATCCCGCCCGTTCCAACTCGATCGTGAGACGGAACACGCTGGAAACGGGACACTTCAACGCTTGGGCGATTTCGAGTTGCCCCTTTCCGCAGGGATGGCGCGCCAGGAACTCAAGGATTGCCAAACCCCGTTCCAGACTTGGAGCACTGTACCGTGCATCTGTTTTCATTTTCATGATGTTCCTTCCTGTTTTGCAGGTTGTCGACTTTTTCGCCTCACTGGATTTCGACGAGAGTTCCCGGACGAGAGTAATAAAAAACAACCTGGTTCTCATCATATCGGATGTGCCAGTCCAATGGAAGATTGCAAGATACGAATGTTCCTGTGATAGTTCCGGTGGCGGTCGCGACGGTATAGCGCGCGCTTTTGTTCAGGCTCGTCAGGTCCGCGATCTGAAGTGTGAGTCCCGACAAACCGAGATTCCCTGTGCATTGCATCTGATCACAGGTGCCGTCGTTTGCGATGTCCACGCTCAACGTCCCCGTCAGGCTGACATTCGCCACTTTCATTAAGCCGATTGTCCCGTTTCCGGCCGGACAAAGCGCTTCCGCGACCGTCAGCAATCCGTTGGACACGATGCCGTCGCCCGTCACAAATGTCACGGAATGTGATTCGCCCCCGAGATCAAGAATCGATCCCGCCGCAACGCTCATACGGCCAGGCAGCCCCAACCATTTGTCGTGCAGATATGTTTCCGCGTTCTGACGCTCAATCTCGGTTAACGCACAGTCAAAAACCAACACCTCACCGATCATGATATGGCCTCGATAGTTGTTGCCAGGACTGATGTTCGCCAGCGTGAACAATGACTGTCCGGATCCCTCCCACGACGTAAAAGCGGGGAGTCCGCTGGCGCTGTCCGAAAGTCCGTTGACATAAACGAATGAGCCGTTCTGTACACCGTTTTTCAATACGGCCGTATATATCATGGTTTCGTTCGTATTCATGCCTTTCACATTCACAGAGGTGTTAGACGAAGCGATGTTGTTGTTGCCCGTGCCGCTGAAGTTCAAAAGTTGAAAACGGTCCCAGCTACCGTCGTCATGTCCCCAAAGTCCGCCATTGACTTTACACGTGATCTGACGATAAATCATCATCACCGTTAAGTTGGAAATAGCAGATGCGTTGATGTTAAGCATGCTGACGATATCGTCGTCAACACCGTCGAACTGAAGCGCCGGCAAGCCGTTGAAATCCTCAGTGCTGGCAATAAAAATCGGACGCCGACTCAGATTGGACTGGGTGGCGGGTTTGCCGCCGCCGCTCAGATCGCCCCAATAGCCAACCGGCTGGCCCTGTGTCGTCACGGCTCCGCTCCCGTTTGCATTCGTGAACAAGGTCGCGGGCTCCGACGCGTCTAACCGTAGCTTAAGATTAGCAAGAACAGTTGACGAAAGCGTTGAATGATTCGTAACCGGAACCGAGAATCCAGTCGAAAGCCTGAGCGTTCCGGCCTCAACAGCGGTGACGCCGCAACACGTGTTCTTCCCCCCCAGCGTTAGCGTCCCGCTTCCTCGCTTAATCACGCCTCCCTTCATTCCCAGCCTGATCAGATCAGCGCTAATGCCCACATCATATCCGTCTGTGTCGATCACGCCCCCGCCCGTACCGACCGTGCACACGAGATTGCCGCCGTTGACGAAAGTCGCATTATCAGCGCATGCCTTCAGCGTGCCTCCGTTGAAACAGAGAGCATTCACGCCGTAGTCTCCAGCCTCCAGTTGCGACAGCGAAAGAACACCGCCATTCAGCGTCACCGACGACCGGCTCACGGTTGAGGCCGAGCCGTTTCCGAGATAGAGCCAGCCGTTCTTTCCCCCGGAAAGCGACGTGCTTGTTCCAGTGCCGATGTTCACTTCGCCGCCGTTGATCATCATCGTCGCCTCGCCATAGCACGCGAGGTTTCCGTTATCCCAGCGCGCCCCCATGTTCATCGAGTGTCCGACATTCACAACACCGCCGTTCACCGTCAAACTGCCGACGGGTTTTACCGTCGTAGAACCGTTGGCGCCAATGCGCAAATAACCCGCGCCAAATGCCGAGTTTGTCAGGTCAAAGGATCCGCCGTTAACGATCACGGCGTTCGTCGTATAGTTGTCAACAGAGATATAGTTCGCCGCACCGCCCGTATCACCTCCAAAGCAGACGGACCCTGCACCCGCCGCAAGTGTCAAAGTCTGACTGTTCTGCAAAAGCAATCGGTTAAGACAGTTGAACCCGCCTCCGACACCAAACGTCACGTTTGCGGCCCCTCCTGGTCCCCAGCTTGCATTGCGGTAGCGGATATCCCCATTCTGAACGACTGCGCCGTTATTCATGTAGAATGTTCCGACCGGAATGTTTTGAAAACCGCCGCCCAGATCGAGGATTCCCGCATTGATCGTTATACTGCTGTTTGTGCTGAGACGGTTGTCGCCGCCCGTAAGCGCCAATGTACCCGCGTTGACCGTCGTGACACCGGTAAAGGTGTTGGCCGCCGTCAGTCGCAGTATTCCATTTCCGCCCTTCACAAGTCCTGCGGTTCCGCTACCGTTGGCAAGCACACCGTCAATCTGAGCCGCCGCTCCCGAACCCGTCGCATTAACATTAATCGTTCTCGTGGCACCGTTAAGAGTAAGCCCATTAACGAACGTCAGATTCGTATTCGCGCCGATTTCATTGAGTACCAGCGCGCTTGGATTGGATACGGCGCTTCCCCATAATAGCGAATCTCCTGCACCGCCAAGGTTGACGGTTAACGGCATGTCGACCGCACTGAATCCGCTCGCCGTTCCCGAGGCAAAAGTGATCTGTGCCCCATCCGTACCCAATGGCGTCGCGACGCTGCCGCTGGCCGAGGAATACGATCCGCCTGCCAGCACAAGATTGGTCTCTGCGGGCAGACCGCTGCCGAAGTCGGCTTGGAGAATGCCGCTTAAGGCCGTGACTCTGCCCGCACAGCCGGTGTCTGTCGGCAGTTTCAGCACATAGGGTCCGGTTTTAACGATTCCAGCCACGTTTGGCAACGCAAACAGTCCGCTGTATGTATAGTTTCCCGCAGTGGTGTCAAAACCGAAGTAGGTGTCGCTGCCATAGATTCCCGTATCGATAAGTGCATTGATATCCGCAACGGACCAACGGCCGACACCGACTGACAAACCTGCACCGGACGATAGAACAACCTTGCCTGCCGTAGCGAAACCGGGCAGTGAATTCGTGGTCGTCACGGCCAGTACCCCATTGCTGATGAGGGTTTCGCCCACATACGTGTTTGAACCAGAAAGCGTAACGGACCCCAAACCTTTTTTGATGAATGAGCCGTTGCCCGAAATCGTCCCGGACACCCCGGTTGAGCCTGACCGGTTGAAAATGAGCGACGCATCGGCGTTGACAAGACGAACGTTGCCGACTCCCGTTCCGAGTGTTCCTGCCGATCCGCCGTTACCCACCTGCAAGATGCTGTTCGAAACGGTCACATCGCCACTGAACATATTGTCCGACGTCATCACCATCACACCGTTGCCGGTCTTAACAAAACCTGTGGACGTACCGCCGATTTTGTTGATCATGGGAGCGGAGACCGTCAACGTTCCTCCTGTTACAACGAAACTGTTTTCATTGAGATGAATCCCGTTGTTATTTCCGCCAACGGTCGAAATCGAGGAACTGCCTCCGGAGGTGACCGATGCCTTTAAATAGTAAGCCTGGAAGGCGGCGTTTGCACCGCCGGAAGAAACCACGGTCCCATTGATGAGGTTTAAAGGTCCAAGCACGGTAAACGCGTTCTGGTTGCATATTGTGCCGCCGTTTGCTGCGGTCAGTGTGAGAGCGGGTTTTTTCCGTCGTTGCCAAACACGTTATGCGTATTGAACTGTAGCTTTGCACTATTACTGACGGTAATCGTCCGCGAAACGTCAGCGCGTCCTAAAACGCTGTTCGTGCCTTCTATATTCCCGCTTGTGCAGAGTACCGTCCCCTCAACAAGCGTGACATCGCCGGTAAACGCACTGTTGGGATTGCTGAATGTCAGCGTCCCTGTTCCGGTTTTTGTGAACCCTGCGGTTCCCGTTATTGCGACATTCATCGTCGCATGGGTGTCAGCCTGAAAAACGGGTGTCCCCGTTAACGTTAGCGGCCCCCCCGCCAATACATACGTGCCATTGGCGAGTGTGGCGTTGAACGTCAGTCCTCCGACTGTTACGCCGCCTGAACCGATTGTCACCGTCCCGGCCGTTCCACCTGCGCCGAAAACCGCCGTATCGCCGTTGGCGTTGTTCCAAATCGTGTGGACATCTCCCGCACCCACCCAATTCGCGGTTGTCGTATTCCATGTTTCGGAACCGTCCGTTGCCGCACCGGACGTCCCTGTACTCCACGTGTAGATTCCCGCCATGCCGGCATGTACCCACGCCAGCGTTATGCAGGAATGCACCACTGATAACCGTCGCCAAATACCGGCATGATTTTTTACTGATTTGCCATGCATGAGCCGTCTCCTGTTGTTGAACTAATGAATCACATTTAACGTATAAGTAATCAGCGCTGAGGTAAGGCTATACCCGGTTTCGCTGATAAAAACAGTGTTTTCACATATGAATGTATTTTTCATACATAAAAAATGTGACACAGATGACACGTCGGTTGCAAGCAAAAAAGCAAAAAAAAGGGGTACCTAAAAAAGGCACCCCGAATAAAGAAATAATTATCTGTGAGCGTCTACAGGTGTCCGCGCCCCTCTGAGAAATAGGTGCTGATAAAACGGAACATCACAGGATACGCCTCTTTGGCGAACTCACCCGTATGTGCGCCCTGCGCCTCAATGTAATAATGTTCAACGCCGTTATCGGCAAGCATTTGATGCAAAGAACGATTGACCCCCAGGAAAAAGTCTTTGTTTCCGATCATAGTGACAAGGGACAGTTCATGATTTTTTAAGTCTTTTGCCAGAGTGATCACCGAATACCGCTCCCAGTAATCCGGATGCTCCTGAATGGTCCCCAGACGTTTTTTGATATCCCAGTTATCCGGAAACGGACGCATATCAACCCCACCGAAAATGTTTCCGACGGCGCCATAGACCTGCTTGTTGCGCAATGCGAGAAAACAGGCCCCGTGTCCGCCCATGCTGCCGCCTGTTATTCCGCGCTTCTCGCGCAGCGCAAGTGTCCGATACGTCTTGTCAATATAGGCAACCAGTTCTTTTGCGGTAAAGGTTTCGTACTTCATCGTCGGATCAACAGGGCTGTCGAGCCACCAACTGGTTCTCGCGCCGTCTGGCATCACCGCAATGACGCCGTATTGGTCAACAAGACCGTAAATCGGATGCCCCGACTGCGCATGCGTCTTGTAATCGCCACCTGCGCCATGCAAAACATAAATCACCGGGTATCGCCTATCGCCGGCAGTCTTATAGGCATCAGGAA
>CAZTDL010000224.1:290-7007 GCA_964612775.1 uncultured Lentisphaeraceae bacterium | reverse complement strand
CCGTGCGGCTAAAGCGGGAGGGACGTATCCGTCAGCTTGCCGCGCGGATGGATACGCTCGCGGCCAAAAAAACGCGGTTGAAAGCGACGGTCATTCCGATCGCTGAACACGCGTTGAGTCTCGTAAGGGAGGCGCATAAACAGGGCAAAGCCGGATATCTCGATGTGCTTGAGGCCCGCCGGACGCTTGTGGCCGAACGCCTCCAAAACATCGAAACCGCGACCGACTATCGGCGTTTGGACATTGAGCTCGGTCGTTTAACGAACACCCTTTCCGACCCCCTATAACGTAATTTGCAAGGAAGAACCCCATGAAGAAAACGATTGTTGTTTCCCGGATGATCACGACGCTTATGACTGTCCCGCTGCTTGCGGCGGATGATGGACATGGACATGCGGTGCAGAAGGCGCTTTCCGTCGATGAGCTTTTTACCGTCGAGTGCGAGTGTAAAGTGCCTCAATACACCTGTGAGGAGTGCCGTTATGAACTTGGACTTGTGAAAATCGATTCGTCTCTGGTCAACGTCGGGGAGAAGAAAGGCGGCCTTTTCAAGATTGAGCCGGTGACGCGGCGTGCGGCGCAGGCTCTTCTGTCCATGAACGGCGAGATTGGCCTGAATGCGAATACGCAAGCTCGCGTCGCGCCGCGCGTATCCGGTCTTGTTCGGTCCGTTTCGGCCGAGCAGGGTTCGCGCGTCGAAAAAGGTGCGGTTCTGTTCGAAATCGAAAGTGCGGAACTCGGGCGCGCGGTGGGCGCGTATCGTAAGAACAGGGCGTTGTCGGCGCTTGCGCTGAAAAATCTGGAGCGGGAGAAAGCCTTGGTCGAGAAGAAGATCAGCCCGGAGACCGATCATATCGAGGCCCAGATGAAGTATGACGAGTATCGTATCGAGTTGGAAGCGGCGGCAAATGAGCTGGCGGTGATGGGTTTGGATGCGGCAACGGTTGCCGATATCACGTCGGACGCGCAGGCGGGGCGCCTCGGGACATTGCCTGTCCGCGCGCCGTTGGCGGGCACCGTGATCGAACGGCATGTGACGGTGGGCGAAGCTGTGGAAGCCGGCAAGGAACTGATGGTCGTGGCCGATCTTTCGACCGTCTGGGTTTGGATGAGCCTTTACGAGCGGGATCTCGCGAGATTTCTCGGCGAATCGAAGAAAGGCCGATTGCGCGTGCAGATCACGACTCTCGCGTTTCAGGATAGGGTGTTCGAAGGTGCGGTTGATCTGATCGGCTCGTCGGTGGACGAAGATGATCGGACGGTCAAAGTCCGCGCGACATTGAATAACCCTGACGCTCTGCTCCGCCCCGGCATGTTCTGCGCGGCGAACGTCGTTTTCGAGACGCGGGAACACGTGATCGCTGTGCCCAAGACTGCGCTGATGACCGATGAGGGCAAACCTTTCGTCTTCCGCCTGATTCGCGACGGATTCGTCCTGCGTACGGATGTTGAGATCGGACGCGTCTTTGCGGACAGCGTTGAGATCATCAGCGGGGTTTCTGAGGGCGAGAAGATCGTGACGGAGGGCACGTTCATCTGCAAGTCCGACGTGCTGCGTGCCAAAATGGGAGCCGGTTGCGCCGATTGAGGCTCCGAATCCATCCCGTCTGAAAGGAAAACGTTTATGCTGGATCAATTTATCAAGTTTGTGCTGACGCAGCGCCTCATGGTGTTTATCGCTGCCGTCGCGGTTTCTGTGGGCGGCGTGATCGCCTGGAAGATACTTCCTATCGATGCCTTCCCCGATGTGACCAATGTGCAGGTCATGGTGCTGGCCGATGCTCCCGGGCTCGCATCGGTCGATGTCGAACAGCGTGTGACGTTCCCCGTGGAGAGGGCGCTGCAAGGACTGCCTAACGTGCGGCAGATCCGGTCCATGTCTAAAGCCGGATTCTCGCAGGTGATCGTGGTCTTTGAAGATGACGTGGACACCTATTTCGCGAGACAGCTGGTTTTTGAGCGGCTACAGTCCGCAAAGGAACAGCTTCCGGAAGGGGTTGAGCCGGAGATGGGGCCGATCAGCACGGGGCTGGGTGAGATCTATCAGTACACGCTGGAGAGCGACACGCGTTCTCCGATGGAACTGCGCACCATACAAGACTGGCTGGTCTCGCCGCAACTGCGATCGATCACAGGGGTGAACGAGGTCAACAGTTTCGGCGGTTTCGTCAAGCAGTATCAGGTGTTGGTGGATCCTGCGCGTCTGCTGAAATACCGGCTTTCGTTGTCCGACGTGCTTGACGGGTTGGACCGGAACAACGCCAATTCGGGCGGCAGCTTTCTCACGAAAGGCTGGGAGCAGTCCTATGTCCGGGGCGTTGGCCTGTTTCAGAGTCTCTCCGACATCGAGCAGGTCGTCTTGCGCGCGAAAGACGGCACGCCCGTCTATCTGAAGGATGTGGCGGAGGTGAAGATCGGTCCGCAGACGCGGCAGGGCGCGGTGACTCAAGACGGCAAAGGTGAAACCGTCGCGGGAATGGTGATCATGTTGCGAGGGGCGAATTCCAAGATCGTCGTGGACAGCGTGAAAAAAGCGATCCCCGCGATCCAGACCAGTCTGCCCAAGGATGTGCGCATCAAGCCCTTCTATGACCGCACGTCACTGATTCAGGCTTGCGTCAAGACGGTTACCGATGCGTTGATGCAGGGCGGGTTGTTTGTCGTGCTGGTCCTTTTCCTGTTTCTCGGCAATTTTAGGGGCGCGGTCATCGTGGCGTTCTCATTGCCTTTTACCGCTTTTATCGCCTTTATTCTGATGGGATGGCAAGGCGTGACGGCGAATCTGATGAGCTTAGGCGGTCTCGCGATCGCGCTGGGCATGGTGGTGGACGCATCGATCGTGGTGACTGAGAATATTTCGCGGTGGCTGTCTGAGCGTTCGGGGTCGAACGTTCCCAAAAGCCGGATCGTTTACGATGCGATCTCCGAAGTCGCGCGCCCCATCATCTTTTCGATTCTGATCATCATCGTTGTCCTGTTGCCGCTGTTCTCGCTCGAACAGATGGAAGGCAAAATGTTCAAGCCTCTGGCGACGACGATCTGTTTCGCCATGGCGGGATCGTTGGTGGCGGCTCTCACCATCACGCCGGTTTTGTGCTCGCTGTTTTTAAAGGGGCATAAGACGCCGCGCGACAATTTCAGCATTCGTCTTTTGAAGGCCGTTTATCTGCCTGTGCTTTCGCTGGCGCTGCGTTTTCGCTGGTGCGCTCTGGCCGTCGCTGTCGCGCTGTTTACGGCGACTCTGATGCTGGTGCCCCGTCTGGGAACGGAATTTCTGCCGCAGCTTGACGAGGGTTCGCTCGCGATCAATGTCGTGCGTCTGCCCTCCGCTTCGCTGGACGGGTCGGTGGCCGTCGGATCCGTGATGGAACAGCGGCTGCTTGCTTTTCCGGAAGTGGAGACCGTTGTGACGAAAACGGGACGGGCCGAGATATCGGAAGATCCCATGGGGCCGGAACAGAACGATCTTGTCATCATGCTGCATCCCGAGAAGACGTGGAAAACGGGACGCGGCAAAGAGGAGTTGGTTGAGGCCATCAAACGGAACCTGTCGGTGATACCGGGCGTGCGCCTTTCGTTCTCTCAGCCCATCGCTTTGCGCGTGAACGAGCTCATTTCCGGCGTCAAGAGCGATCTCGCCGTGAAAGTGTTCGGTCCCGATCTGGATGTGCTCAAACCTCAGGCGGACAAGATCGCGTCCGTCTTGAGCGGTATCGGCGGGGCGGAGGACGTTAAGGTCGAGCAGATTTCCGGCGCGGCTCAAGTGGAGATTGTCGCGGACCGGGCAGCGGTCGCCCGTTACAAGATCGATCTGGCGGACATCAATGAACTGATCGAAACGGCTGTCGGCGGTAAAGTCGCGACCACGATGGTTGAAGGTCAGATGCGTTTTGCCGTGCTCGTCCGATATCCCGAGAAGGACCGCAACGACATTGCGGCGCTGAACCGGCTGATGGTGCCCGCGCCCGATGGCCTGTGCGTGCCGCTTTCCCGCCTGGCCTCGATCCGGGAAACGGAGAGTCCGGCGCAGGTCAGCCGTGAAAAAGGGATGCGCCGGGTGGTTGTGGAGTGCAACATCCGCGGACGGGATATGGGGAGCTTTGTTGCGGAAACGCAGCGCGCTCTCCAGTCGCTTGTTCAAGCGTTGCCGTCCGGGTACTTCATCGAATACGGGGGGCAGTTTGAGAATCAGCAACGCGCCATGAAACGGTTAGGCATCGTGGTCCCGGTCTCGATTCTGCTCATTTTTCTGATGCTGTTCTCTGCGCTCGGTTCGGTGCGGAGCGCGTTGCTGGTGATCGTGAACCTGCCGTTCGCCTTAGTGGGGGGCATCCTTACGATGCTCGCGCTCAAGATCAATCTGAGCGTGTCTACGACCATCGGTTTCATCGTGCTGTTCGGCACAGCCGTCGAGAACGGCGTGATGCTGGTGACCTTTTTCAACCAGCTCCGCCAAGAGGGGTTGAGTACGACGGCCGCCGTGCATAAAGGGTGTGAGTTGCGGCTGCGTCCGCTGATGATGACCACACTGACGACCTTGCTGGGATTGCTTCCTATGATCTATGCCACGGGCAGCGGGTCAGAAACGCAGCGTCCGCTGGCCGCCGTCATCTTAGGCGGGTTGGCCTCGTCGCTGGTTCTCACGCTGATTGTTCTGCCGGCCATCTATCATATTGTCGAAGCGAGGCGTGAAAAGGCCGGGACCTGTATCGGCGCGCAATAGACCGGGGAGGCAAGGCGTCTGCGTAAAGAGACGCTTTTTCAAAGGGAACGCTGCGGTCCGGCGCGGTTTTCCGTTACGACTCGGCTTTCATGTCGCGCGTCATGAGGGTCTCGACGGCGGTGCGTGCGGAGAACCCTTCGTAGCATAGGCCGTGCACGATATCGGTGATGGGCATTTCGACGTGATGGGTGAGGCCGAGCGTGTGGATAACCTTTGCGTTCCATACGCCTTCGGCGACCATCTTCATGCTGCCGAGAATGGCGTCGATACTCTCGCCGCGCCCGAGTCGCTCGCCGACCGAATGGTTACGGCTGTGACGGCTGGTGCAGGTGACGATCAGATCGCCGATGCCACTCAGGCCCGCAAAGGTGACCGGTTGCGCACCGAGCGCAATGCCGAAGCGCGTGACTTCCGCCAAACCTCGCGTGATCAGCGCGGCGCGGGTGTTGTCGCCGAAACCCAATCCGTCCGATGCGCCCACGGCGATGGCGATGACGTTCTTGACCGCGCCCCCGATCTCCACGCCCAGCGGGTCGGTGGACGTGTAAACGCGGAAAAGCGGCCCGCTGAAAAGCTGTTGCACGCGCAACGCGACCGCTTCGTCTTCCGAGGCCGCAACCACGGCGGTCGGGATTTTGCGGGCGACCTCTTCGGCGTGGCTGGGGCCGGAGAGTACGGCGATGGTGTCCAGCCCGAGAATATCTTGGGCGAGCTCGCTCATGCGGCAGTGCGTGGCTTCACACAGGCCTTTTGTCAGGCTGATCACCAGCGCGTGCGCCGGGATCAAGCCCTTAAAGCGGCCGCAGACGTCCGCGTAAAATTTCGACGGCGTGGCCAACACGACGGCGTTCGTGCCTGCCACGGCGTCTGCTGGATCGGATGTCCAGCGAAGGGTTGCGGGAAGGGGGATGCCGGGCAGGAAACGCGTGTTTTCGTGACAGGAACGGATTTCTTCGAGGTAGTCTTCGAAGGGGCCCCAAACGGTGACGTCGTGGCCGTAGGTATTGAGCAAAAGACCGATGGCTGTGCCCCAGCCGCCGTCTCCGATAATGGTGATATTCATAAAAGATGTCCTTGCAGGGGTACGGGTGGACTGCCCCTCACTTGTTCTTGCGGAAATTGAAACGGGACTCGGTGCCCGCGCGCAACCGCGCGATATTGGAGCGATGCTTCCAGATCGCCAACAGGGCGAGCAGTGTCAACACGCAGGGAAACCAGAGTCCGTGCGACGCAAGATGCAGCGGCCACCAGACGACGGCGGCAAGGGTGACGGCGGCCCCGATCGAGGCCACCGAGACGTAGCGCGTCGAGAGAAACAGGGCCAGCCACGCAACGAAGGCGAGGCCCACGCCGGCGGGGGTGAGGCCCAGCAGCAGTCCCGCGCTCGTCGCGATGCCTTTGCCGCCCTTGAAGCCCAGGAAACAGGTCCAGTTGTGGCCGATGACCGTCATGGCGCCGCAGAAGACGGCTATGCCCATGCCCGCGTCGGGCGCCTCCGTGCAGGCGGCCGCGAGCATCGGGATCAGACGGACGCCGGCAAAGCCCTTGAGGAAGTCGAGGGCGAACGTGAGGATACCCAGCGGTTTGCTGACGGAGCGAAAGACATTGGTCGCGCCGATGTTGCCGCTTCCCAGCGTGCGGATGTCCTTGCCGCAGGCCTTTGAAAGCAGAAAACCGAACGGAATCGATCCCAACAGATAGGCGGCCACCCCCCCTGTCAGCCATAAGAACGTGGTTGTCATGCGCGACAGTTTAGCAAAGACGCGGATGATTTGCATCCGTCCCGTCACAAGAAAAGCCTGAAAAGGGACTGGACGGAGAATGTTTTTTACGATAAATTGTTACTTCTTGAAGAAACAAAAAGGATCGCTCGCGACACGCGAAGTGATCGGGGGAGAGAAAAACCGCATGAAAAAAGCGTACGGGATGTTTTTTTGCGTCGTTCTGGTCGGGGTCGCCGGTGCTCAGGAGGTGAAGAAGCCCGCCGAGACACA
>CAZTDL010000224.1:0-280 GCA_964612775.1 uncultured Lentisphaeraceae bacterium | reverse complement strand
ACAAGGTATTGTCCCAGGCTTGCGTAGTTGGTGAAGCCGGTGGCGGTCGTGCCGGCGGAGAATAAACGGAATTTGGACTGGGATGCGGGCGCAGATCTGCGTGTGCGTCAGGAGGCGAGTGACAACCTTCCGAAAAAAGGCGGGGCGGTTGCGAAAAACGACAATTATCTGCGGATACGGCCTCGCGCGTGGGGCCAAGTTAAAAATGAGGATTTTAAACTTTATCTGCGTTTTGCCGATGAATTCCGGGAATATTTTACGCCGAGCGGAAGTCAGAACT
>CAZTDL010000223.1:0-7025 GCA_964612775.1 uncultured Lentisphaeraceae bacterium | reverse complement strand
TCTTCGCTCTTCCTCCCACCTCCTGCACGATCTTCCTCCGCCAAGACCGCGATGCCTCCTAGTTGAAAACTCGAAAGGCCAGTAATGGATTCGAACAGCGAACCGATTTTATCCCTCGATCCCAAAGTAACAGACGTTACATCAGTCGTGTTGTTTTATCAAAAAGCAACCAAATTGCACTTTGAAATACAAAAAATTAAGGATATTAATGAATCTAGGGCACGATGGATGGAAATGAAAGCTGTTTGGTTGGATTGTTTTCAGAAGCTAATTCGAGCTGCGGACTCAAATAACCCTGACATTTGGTGTGCGTTGGGCGATGTTTTCGCAAATGGTCGAGGAACTGAACGTAACCTGGAGGAATCACTTAAATGGTACCAACGGGCAGCAGAAGCCGGTCACACAACAGCAATGATACGTTTAGCTCTTCACTTACGGAGGCCAGGAGAGCGGCAAGATGTAACCTCAGCACTTCAATGGTTCCGTAAGGCCGCAGACGCAGGTGATGCCGACGGTATGCTTTGGCTTGGTTATTCTTATCGAGACGGTGATTGCTGTACTCATGACCTTGAGCAAGCTTTGCAGTGGTTTCTAAAAGCAGCAGAAGCTGGCGTCAAGAACGCAATCCTTAATGTTGCTCGATTATATGCATCTACCGACTGTCGTGCATCACCTACTGATACTGAGGCGATTAAATGGTACCTTAAAGTAGCGGAAGCCGGGATTTACTACAGTTACCTTGAACTTGCAGGGCTCTACGATGACCATGCTGCCGTCACCTATGACCCCGTAGAAGCGATCAAATGGTATCAGAAGGCCGCTGAATATAATGATGGCTACAGTGCGCAACTGGCGATGCTTGAACTTGCAAAACACTACCGCAACGGTATTGGAACGCCATGTGATCGTGAAATGGCCAAACAGTGGCTTCTAAGGCTCGTGAAAATTAAGACAGAAAACCGCACATTACAAAACAAGGCCGCCAAAATACTCCGGAAAATGGAGAAGGAGTTCTTATGGGATTGTCATGGAAATACAGCAAACGTTTACAAACCTTCTTTAACTCAACCGAGGCCACATATGACCACAGAGCATGATTCACACTCCGAAACCGGTTCCTCTGTTATCTACGCAAAAGAGCCTGTAGAATTTACTGATGAGACAGCGCGTTGGCGGGCACGTGATGTTAGTTTCATGGCAGGGCGATGGGATATTCTTGTTAAAAGAATACCGCGCTTCACTTTAGGAGATTTCAAAACTGCAACCGACGGCCCCTCCAATCCGTATATGAAGACCGTTGTTCGTCAACCGTTGACAGTAACCGAACACCCAATTCCCGTGGGAGTGGTTTCAAATACATATTGTCTAGCGCAACACACCGATATTATTGAAACTTGCATTCAGTCAATAGCCGCGCAAGGCATAGATCCGCGAGAGTTGCGTTGTGAGGTGGGATTGACGCCCTTGGGTGAATGGATGAATTTCCGAGTTTATTTCCCAGACAGATTCGCGTACAACCCGAAAGACCGCAATCGGTTAGCTCTACGCTTGGAATGCTTTAACTCGGTGGATGGATCAAGCCGTCTCATTATTCTGCTCACATGGTTTCGTCTCATTTGCTCAAATGGCATGACCATTAGCGAAACAAAAGCGGAATTACGCGACATACACAACGAGAATCTTGATCTATCGGCCATTCCTGACATCATTGCCGACGGTTTGTCGAAGGTGCATATTGACTTGGCACGTCTACGTCGATGGGAAGATACCCCAATAGATGTGCCACAATTCACAGACTGGCTGAATGACTACTTGTCGCAACAATGGGGTAAAAAGGCCGCCTGCCGCGTGTTCCACATCTGTCAAAACGGTGTCGATGTCGAACTGACAGAGCCATTCGCAAAAGGTGACGCCAGCGACAAACCAATCAAACCACTCAGTCCGGTGCCCGGAGCACCCAATCCGGCGAGGAATCTCTATGATGTCAGCCAAGCGCTGTCATGGATAGCAACCCAAAGAAACAACGCCGAGGAACGTCAGGAATGGCAGTCCGTCATCCCCAGCCTTGTCGAGCACCTGCGTAACCATTTGGAAGTTGCATAGTTTGCGATGTTTGAGGAAGTGTTTATGACAACAAAAGCGGTGTAAGTAAGATGTTGAGCGACAATGGAACGCGACCAAAACATCTTGTTGGCGATATTCCGTTCGGACCGGAACGGCAACGAGGAGACCATCTTGTGTCCAAAATGCCTCGATCAGCGCGGTCACGGTTCACGATTCGACGGGGCCGTAGCGGGCATACAGCCTGACATATTTGACTAAACGAGACGAAGTAACCGACCCAACGCAAAAGATAAAGGAACATTCACCATGAACACCACCCACCGTCAGTCCATCGAATCCGCTTGGGACAACCTTCTTGACGCCGTAGCCGAAGCCGCCCAAGACGCCAAACCCGTTGAAAATAATACTCCGCCCAACGCCGCTCTCGCCGCCCGCCTCGACACCCTGCACGCCGCTCTCCGCGGCCTGAGCAATGCCTGGACCGGCATCCGTGATCTGCTTCCTGCAGAACCTGCCACCGCCCCGGATAAAAGCGAAGTGCCCGGCGCAATGCCGCAGTCATCCTTCTGCAAGCCGCTCGCCAAAGTTCTTCTTGCTGCAGGTGGCTCAGCCCGTACACGCGACGCCATCTCCGGAGTCGGGAAAACCCTTAAAAACAAACTCAGTAAGGCGGATCTCGCTCCCTTGCCATCGACCGGCCAGACCCGCTGGATCGTCAACGTCCGTTTCGCACGCTTACAGCTTAAAAATCTCGGGCTCATCCTTGCCGACAAAACCCCCGGCATCTGGGAACTCACCGAAGCCGGCAAACGTTGGGCCGCCAATGACAAGCCGATTCCCGCAAACCCCATCCCGCAAGACAAACCAAATCAGCCTGAACTTCCCTTCTAAACCCGAGCCTGGATAATCTGCAAGGAGATCACTATGGGCGGCGCTTACCCGGCATCGATAACATGGTTCGTCTTCAAAGAAGAACCAGTCTACACAATCACCTATGGGCCTGAACAACCTTTCGACGAGACCTTCGATTCGTTACGCAAGCAGTTCGCCGCTCAAGCCTTTATCAAAGGCAATACGGAACTCTGGTTTCGCGCCTTTTGGAAGAACGATTTTAGTGAAGCTGCACTCGATTTCTTTCTTTCAGAAGGCGTCGTTTTCAAACCCGACGTCTCTCAAGATGATAACGGCAACTACTACCGGATCACCCTTTTCGCGCCGAGCTCCCTAGACAAACATTCCGACATGTTTGAGACGTTACGGCAGCAAGACGAATCCGACATTATCAAAGACCCCCTTGAAAAGATCGCCGAAATCATCCGTTACGCACGTCATCTGAACTATTGGATCGCCTTCTCGTTTATCGACTGCTCCTAACCACTTCCTTATCCGGAAACCTTAACATGAAAGCTTTTCGGGCGGTGCGCAAAGCCGTCCGGGCGCTCGCCGATCAATGCCTCATCGTCACTAAAGCCGATGCACTGCTCGCCGAATCGCTCGCTCAGAAGAGCGCACGTGAACTGGAGACTTTGCAATGAGCGGAGACTGTCGTCTTGCTGTAGATTTCTATGGCTACTGCCTAACACATCATAATAAGGCGGTGAGGGAACTCGATTTCGTCGTCGCGAACAGCCTGCCTATTCCCTACTTCGGCGATTTAGCCGCTTACCTAGCTTCTCCGGTGCGCGTGTTAACAGCGGCCCTCAACCCATCAAATCAGGAATTCCCCGACAAAGAAACGCCGCGTTTCGATGTTGACAAGGGCCTTCTTGGTCCTGTGGAGCTTGAATCGCAGCTCAGTGCCTATTTCAAGGTCAACCCTTATAAGCCTTGGTTCAAGGCGTTCGAGCCCGTGCTCAATGGACTTCAAGCGTCTTATGGCGGCAAGATGGCGAACGAGCCCCATGCCTCAACGGCCCTTCACGTTGATATGTGTTCGCC
Source organism: uncultured Lentisphaeraceae bacterium (assembly GCA_964612775.1). Taxonomy (GTDB): domain Bacteria; phylum Verrucomicrobiota; class Kiritimatiellia; order RFP12; family UBA1067; genus DAOPZC01. The sequence continues at coordinate 3,023 of CAZTDL010000223.1, read as the reverse complement.
TATCGCGACATTGCCCACATGGTCGCATCTCCAGCCGGAGCAGCGCGCAAAGCTCACAATCGCCGGACGAAAAATCTTCGAGTGGCTTGTCGACGAGCTCAAACCCAATATCATTCTAGCGTCCCTTGGATGGGCGCACTTGGAGACGTGGAACGCCGATTTCGAAACGGGTCGCCGCTGGGACAGCCTTGTCAAATATTCGACAACGGCCGGAGGCGCACCCATGAAGGCGCCTCTCTTGGTTCAGATCAAAGAGATGGCGTCTCCGAACGGCCACAAGTTCTTTTTCGTCAATGCCTCCGCTGCCAATAAGCCCTTCGGCAAGTTCACGACTGAGCGGAAACGAGCGGTTGGGCAGAAACTTCTTGGGGGCATCGGGGTGGGGGCATCGGGGGTCAACCCTGAAATTAGGGGGTTCGCCACACAACAAGGGAAACGCCAAACATGAACACCATCTCTCTCCGTCACCAAGATTACCGCGGCAAACTGACATGACACTCAACCCCATCGGCTTCTTCCCATCCGGCCAACCGATCCTTCCCGTTCGGCAGGCCGACAGTTCGCCCAAGCGCGTCTTCGTTCTCGGCGTCTACGCCAGTGCTGTCCACGCCCGCTGGATCCACCCGGACGGCCGCACCCGCATCGCCGCCCTGGCCGTGGCATCTGAACCGGAAATCTTTTGGACAGGGCAAGGGGCCGAGCAGATCATCGCCGGCATCACCCCGCCGGGCGGCAATGGGCGCCTCGAACCAGCCGGTGCCCATCTCAACGGCCCCTCCGGTCGGGCTCTCGACGAACGCATCCTCTCGCCCCTCGGCCTCTCCCGCGCCGACGCCTGGCTCTGTGACCTCGTCCCGCACAGTTGCATGAATCCTAGCCAGGAAGCAGCACTCCGTCGCGAGCATCTGCCCATCCCCGACTGGCCCCGCGTCCCGGCCGTCCTTGCCGACGACAGCCGCCGCCTCGAGATCCTCGCCGAACTCGATGCCTCACGGGCAACCGTCCTGATCACTCTCGGCGACCAACCCCTGCGTTGGTTTGCCTTCGGCGCCAAGCCTCACCTCTCCGACTACGGTGAGACCACCGCCACCTACGGCCAGCTTCACCCGCTGGTCATCAACGGCCGTACCCTGAATCTACTCCCTCTCGCCCATCCCCGCCAGATCGCCCGCCTCGGTGCCCACTCCGACAAATGGGCCGCCCTGCATGCCGCCTGGCAAGCCAACGCACCAACCATGTAGGTTACTCGCCATGATAACGAAGCGCTGACCGCGTGTATCAGACGTATCATTACAACGCGATAAAGCAACCATCGTCCAAAGTACGCGTATGACAAATGACGAAACACTCCCCGATGAATTGGCGGGTTGTTCACTGCCAGATCTTCAAGCAGCGGCGAACACGGGTATCCGGCCGCCATGTACAACCTCGGTCTTTTGTACTCCAAAGGCCAGGGCGGACTCCCACAGGATTACGTTGCCGCACTCCGATGGCTCGACAAGGCCGCGAAAAAGAAATTCCCGCCCGCTTACTACGCGCTGGGCGTCCATCACTTCAACGGTCTCGGTGTCCCCGCGAATCGGAAGACCGCCGTCAGCTGGTATTTCAAAGGCGCGCGGGCGGGCGTCCCGGATGCCATGTTCCAAATGGGCCTTTGCCTTCAAAAAGGCATAGAGTATACACCCGACTTGAACAAGGCCCTCTTCTGGTTCCGGAAGGCATCCAACGCAGGGCTGCCCGCTGCCAATTACAAACTCGGCACGCTCCATTCACACGGCATCGAAGGTAGGGTAGACGAAGCGCTTGCGGTCAATTACTGGAAAAAAGCGGCGGCGACCGGATTTCCCCAAGCGCTCTTCAATATCGGCATGTGCTACATCAAAGGCTACGGCGGAATGCCTTACGACCCGGCCAGGGCAGAAGCCTGCTGGGAATTGGCCGCCGCGGCCAGAATGCCGAAAGCCATGCGCATGCTTGGGGAGTCCTGTTTGAGCAGGGGTGAACCCCTCGACAAAGCCCACGCAGTGAAATGGTTCCTTCTCGAAGACGCGATCTGCCCTTCTGAGGATAACCCGATCTTCACGCTGAAGACCGAATTCAGTCATGAAGACCGCGACGCCGGCGTAAGGCTGATGGAGGAATGGATCGAAAACCCCGGTTCCCGTCTCTCACCAGGTTTCGAGGACCTGCTGGCTTCGCTGGATGAAGCCAATCCGACAACGGCCGATACAATCGCAAATCCGCGGGAGCACGGTCCTCAGTGGCAGAACCTCGTGGACGAGGCTATTGTCCTGACAGACAACGGCCTCTTTGAGAAGGCCGAGGCGAAACTGCATGCGGCGCTGGCGCTCGCACGCGACGAATACGGCGAAGAGCATTCCAGTGTCTCCCGGAGCCTCTCTGTACTCGCCTATACACTCATGGTCCAAGACAAGTTTTGCGAGGCCGAACACGCGTACCTGTGTGCGCTGGCGATCGACGAGAAGCGGCTTGGGGCGGAACATCCAGACCTCGCTCCTTGGCTCGCCAACCTGGCTCTGATAGTGGATCTGCAGCTACGCATCACGGAAGCCGAAAGCTTGTACGCCCGCGCACTGAAGCTTTCCGAAGCAGCCGCCGGCCCGGAAAGCTTGGAAGTCGCGTCGGTTCTGAACAACGTGGCGCTCCTGCATAAGAAAACAAAACGCTACGATACGGCTGAAGAACTTTACAGACAGGCTCTGGCGATCCGCGAGAAACATCTGCCGGCCGCACCTTCGGCTTTGGCTGAAAGTTTGAACAACCTCGCCATGCTCTTTTGTGCGCAGGACCGTTACGCTGATGCCGAACCGCTTCTGATCAGAGCGCTGGAGATCCGCCAAACGATAAACGAACCGCTGCTTATCCAGAGCCTTGACAACTTGGCTGTCCTTTACAGGAATACCGGCCGGCCCGCACAAGCCGCACCTTTAGAGAACAAATCGGCCACATTACGTTCTAGATGCTAAAAACAACTTAAAAGAGTCAGGGCGGCCTTTCGGTCC
>CAZTDL010000222.1:0-7027 GCA_964612775.1 uncultured Lentisphaeraceae bacterium | reverse complement strand
CGTTTTTTTTGCGCCGGGACCGTTTGCGATCCGGACGTGATCGCCCGGCAAAATAATGGGAGATGACGGCCTTGTCATTTATAACAACCGCATACCGTCATCTGAAAATAAGACACTACTTTCATTGCAAACCGCTTGGTTCAGGCGCGTATAGGATTTTTATATGCGTGCCTAAATGTGACCGGATAGCGCGAATGAAAGGACCTTCTCTGTGTTTCACAGGCTCGTATATGCGGTTGCGGCCGGCGTCATTCTGTTGCCGAACGCTTGGGGGCGTGACAAGGATTATGTGGAAACCGCATCCTTTTCGAAGACGGTGACCGTTACGTTTAACGGTTTCTCGGCGGCGGTGGATAATCGGGGCGGAAGCGGCGTGACCTATGAGCAAAGTGGCGCCGTGCTGGTCTTTTCGAATACCGCGCAGCAAGTCGCTTTTATGCTCAAAGGGGTTGCCGCATGCGGTTCTGTTAAGATCTACAGCGACAAAGTTTTTAAACTTGTGTTGAATGGCGTCAGCCTGGTCAGTTCAAACGGTCCGGCGATCAATATTCAGTCAAAAAAGATATGCTATGTCGTGCTGCCTGCGGGAACAGACAGCGCTCTGACCGACGGCGCGACCTATTTGCCTCAGTATGATGCGACGAATGGCGTTGAGGATGCAAAGGGCGTGCTGTTTAGCGAGGGACAGCTCGCTTTTAGCGGAACGGGCAGCCTTGTTATCAATGGCGTCTGCGCTGGAAAACATGGTGTCTGCAGTGATGACTATGTTCGAATACTGGACGGCCATGTCCTGATTGCCATGGCGAAAAAGAAGAGCGACGGTGTTCACGTCAAAGAGAAATTCCAGATGGACGGAGGGCATCTCGCCATTGCGCTGACATCGAAAGGCGACGGGATTGACGCAGATGATGACGGTTCCGTTCGGATCAACGGCGGCGAGATATCCGTTTCCATGGCATCGAGCGAATCGAAGGGAATTAAATGCGGCACGAACGCGTTTGAGGTGACCGGCGGCGCGGTCCATCTTTTTTCGCCCGCCAACTCGTGTAGCGGATTTTCCGCAGATGGCAACGTGACACTCGAAGGCGGCTTTGTGAATGTCTTCTTGTCCGGCACAAACTGCAACGCGATTGAGAGCGACCAAGCGTTTGCCGCTAACGGCGGTGACCTTGCGGTCAACGCCAGCGGCCCAGAGTCCAAGGGCATCAAGACGGATGGCAATGCCGTGTTCAATGGCGGCACGTTGCGTTTTAACATGTCCGGCAGTGTTGTGCTGCAAACGGCGACTAACTCGGATTCGGTTGTTTACAAGGATCCGTCTTATACGGAAGCCGTCAAGGCCAGCAACGTGGTGGTGAACGCGGGCACCTTCAGTGTGTTGACTGCCGGATTGGCCGGGCGCGGGTTTTCCGTTGAAAACGATTTGACGGTGAATGGCGGCGTCTTCGCCATCGCATCCCGCGGTTCCGCCTCCGAAACTTTCACGAACGATCAAAACAATACCGACATCGTGGCGGCTGCCTGCATGAAGGCAGGGGGCACGATGAGGATTCACGGAGGCGTGTTCTCATTCTCGGTTTCAGGAGCGGGAGGCAAAGGTTTTGTGTCCGAGGGCGGATTGTTGGTGACGGGGGGGGATATTGATCTTGACCTGGACGGGGCACCCGTATTCATTGACCGCGGGACGTACTTAGAACCGTCGTATTGTACTGGCGTGAAGTGCGGAGGAAACGCGGTCGTCAGCAACGGTACCTTCACGATCCGTCATTCCGGTGTCGCCGGACGGGGTTTTTCCGTAGACGCCGATCTGCTGGTCGCCGACGGCCGTTTCGCTATCACCACGACAGGAACCAACACGGCGGTTTATACCTGTGGCGTTGCCGTCGTCAACGGAACGATCACATCCACCTGTTTGGACGTAGGTGCCGCTTCGGCCATCAAGGTGGACGGTAGCATGACCGTCGGCGGGGGGTGTTTTGACTTGCTATCCACGGGGTGTTGCGGAAAGGGGATCAATGTCGGAGGCATGTTGACGATCGGTACGAACATGATCGGCGCGTCTCCTTCGATTACCGCGCAGACGACGGGAAAACAGTTCAAGATAGCGTTGGCGACTTCATCGGCGGCGGTTCTTCCGGCGGCACCGCCTGGCGGCGGCGGTGGGCAACCTGCAGACGACACCGTCGATTATTCGAATCCCAAGGCCATCAAGGCCTCGGGCAAGATCGTCATCAACGGCGGAACGATCATGACTTCCACGGTGAATTCGGGGGGCGAAGGTCTCGAAAGCAAGGATGCGATCATCGTCAATGGCGGTTCCATTGAGAGCGTTTGTTACGATGACTGCATGAATGCGGCCACGAATATCACGGTTAATGGCGGTCAGGTTTTCTGCAGCAGTTCCAATAACGACGGTATTGATTCGAACGGCACGTTCCTCTTTAATGGCGGCATCCTTGCAAGTTTCGGCACGACGGCACCTGAGGAGGGGATTGACAATGACTCAAACGCCTTCACTGTGAACGGCGGCACTTTTGTCGGTTGCGGAGGGGCCACCAGCTATCCGAACGCGGGCTCTCAGTACTCGATGGTCTACACGGGCGCGTTGGCGTCCAATACGGTGTTGCGCATCACCAACACGAGCGGCTCAATCTTCGCGTTTAAAATGCCCCGTACCTATTCGGGCAACGTCGTGCTTTTGTGCAGTTGCCCGAACATCGCTTCATCTGGAACGTATACGGTCTATACGGGCTCTGCGATGAGCGGCACCGATTTTCACGGCCTCTACACAGAGAACGTGTCAAGCGCGAACGGGGGCACGTCGAAAGGGGCGGATTCGATCGCGACCGGAAGATATTACGCTGTGCCGTGACCGGAGGGCTGTAGCGGATGAACAAACGTCAAACACCTTTTTTGGTCCTTGTTTCCGGGTGCCTCTTTTACGGGACGTCCGGGAATGCCTCAGCCGTACTCTATACAAACAGCGCGTGCATCTATTCGCTCACTTCCAACAGCGTGTTTCAGACCGCAATGCTTATCGGCCCGACAGGATCGCTTACGGGGAGTGTCACCGTTCCTGTGTCTGTCAGAAGCAGTGCCTTCAATGTAACTTCCATCGCGCCCGGCGCATTCAAAGACTGTATCGGCATGACGGGATTCTCGTTGGACACCTCTTCGCGGGTGACGTCCGTCGGTGCCGGCGCTTTCTGGGGTTGTTCAAACCTGACACGTGTGACGCTGCAAGCATCGGTGACGGAAATTGGGCCCTCGGCCTTCCTCGGGTGTTCCGCACTCACGGATATCAACCTCTCGGCGGCGACGGGGCTCATCGCCGTTGCGGAGCAAACCTTTAGCGGCTGTTCGCGACTCACGGCGGTCGCTCTGCCTTCTGCCGTGACACGGGTTGGACGTTCGGCGTTCAGGGATTGTTCCTCGCTCACCAGCATGGCGATTCCTTCCTGCGTCACGGTGATTGGCGATGCCGCGTTTCAAGGATGCGGACTTCTCGCGTCTGCCTCGTTTCCGGGCGTCACGGCCTTGGGCGTCAATGCCTTTGCCCACTCGGGGCTAATATCGGTCACGATTCCTGTTGGTCTGACGAATGTAGCGCAGGGGGCTTTCGCTGACTGCACGGATCTGGACGTCGTCACGTATTCGGGAACGCCCGCAGAACTTGACTCGGCGGCATTCAAAAATTGTGCCGCGCTGACCCGTCCGCCTGTTGTTCAGTCGATCACTCATCTTGCGCCGACCGTTTTTGAAGGGTGCTCTCGTCTGACGTCGGTTACGCTTCCTTCCGGGATTGTGGAGGTTTCAGATAATCTGTTCGAAAACTGTACGTCGCTCGTTGCGGTGACCGGCATGGGGAACATTACGAATGTCGGCGAATTCGCTTTCTCCGGCTGTCCTTTTCTCACCAATGTTACGTTCATGGGCGATGCGCCTGATACCGACAACGATGCCTTCACGGGGTCAGAGAACGTCTTCGCATATTATTGCAGAGGGACTTTGGGCTGGAAAAACCTTCTGGCTTGCCGTCCCACCGTGATGCTCGGCGAGGAGGGTTCGGTTGAGGCGCTTTCCTTCGCGGCGTGGGCGATACGTCGGGAGTTGGCGACTTGCGCCACGTTGAACGATAAGGGATTGTCTTGTTTGTTTGCGGCCGAGTCGCCGTCAGTCTCCGGGGTTGCCAATGGCATGGTCTACGCTTTTGGCGACAGTCTGACCGCCAACGATCCATTGTCTCTGCTTCAGATATATGTTGAGGATGGGCAGCCGGTCGTGACGTCACCCTGTTTGACCGCAGAAGCCGCGAACTATGTTGTCATGGGTATCGAAGGAACAACGAATCTGATGTCAGGCGTATGGAACTTGTCTGTCAACGAAATGCCGTTGTCGGACACCGCTCGTATGAGGTATACGCCCGCGCCAATCAACGGTTTATTCCCTTCGGCAGCGTTCTTCCGTCTCAAACTATCACTGATCGAGTAAGCCAATATTTGAACGGTCTTCGTTGTTTTCCCTCTCCGCTTTTCGCAACACGGCGTCTTTGCCGAGTTGTGTCTTGAACGGCAAACATGAAAAAAGTAAAGTAAAAGACGATTTTAGGGGATGAATGAAATGAAAGGCGGCATCATGTTCTTTAAAAAACGGGGGATTGGCGTCGGCGTTGTTTGTTTGATGACCGAGACGTTCGCGGGAACTCTCCTTCTGGTCGGAAAGACGGACAAGGCGTCTGCGCTGTATGAACCGGGCGAAAAGATGGTGTTCAGTGTGCGGCTTGAGGACAACGGCCGGCCGGTTACAGGGACAAAGCTTGTGTGGGAACGTACGGGTGATGATCAGAAGAGCGATAAAGGCGAGGCGTTTTCGGGGGCGCAACCCTTGCAGATCGTGACAGTGTGCGATAAGCCGGGTTTTGTCCGCATTGTCGTGAAGGCGCTTGATGAGAAGGGCAAGTCGGTTGTCGACGATAAGAAAAAGGCTGTTCTGTTCGAGGGCGGCGCTGGCGTACAGCCTGAGAAACTCGACAGTGTGCCGGAGCCTGCTGATTTTGATGCGTACTGGGCGGGCCAGAAGGCGGAGTTGGCTCAGACACCGATGAAGGTGCTGGAGATGAAGCCGATGCCTGAAACGGTGCCGGGTGTGTTGACGTATGATATGAAAATCGCCTGCGCGGGCGGCATGCCGGTTTCCGGATATTTCAGCAAGCATAAGGAGGTTGCCCCGAAGTCGGCGGCTATCCGTGTGCAGTTTCAGGGATACAGCGTTATCTCGGCGGGGCGTCAGGATCATGCGGCGCGTGATCCCAAGCAACCGGTTATTGTCTTTTGCATCAATGTTCATGGCATTGAAAACGGACGTGATGCGGACTATTACAAGAACCTCGCGGCGACGACACTAAAAGGTTACGCGTTCAATGGCGAGGAAAACAAGAGCCGGGAGACGGCGTTTTTTAAAGGCATGACGTTGCGGTTGCTGCGCGCGATGGAGTTCATGAAGGCACAGCCGGAGTGGGATGGCAAGACTTTCACGGTGTCGGGCGGAAGCCAAGGTGGCCTGCAGTCGCTGACGGCGGCGGGATTGGAGCCGTTGGTCACTCGCTGTGAGGCCTATAAGCCTTGGTGCTGCGACCTTGGCGGTCCCACGTTGAACCGGTTGAGCGGCTGGCGTCCGGGGTATACCGAGGCGCTTAATTATTTCGATCCGGTCAACCATTCGAAACGGATACGGTGCGAGACGGTCTTAACCACCGGCCTTGGCGACTACGTGTGCCCGCCGTCGGGGGTCTCCGTGGTGTACAATCATCTTCGCGGTCCTAAGACGATCGAATATATTCAGGGTTCGACCCATGGATACAATCCTCCCAACCCCTCAAAGTATACGCTGTCGAACAAGTAAGGGTGAGGGGTTCCTTGTTTCTGTTTTCGGAAAGTTGAGCGTGTTGGATCGTCTATGAAGAATTCGGTGTCGTGTTCGGTTGGTTTTGTTTTTCTTGTTTTTTTGTTGGATAACGCATGGATCGGCCGGGCCGCCCCGTCGTTTGCGCCTATACCGCTGACGACGGGCGCGAATACGTGTTTTACCGATGAAGCGCCGAACGATCGCAAAGGCGGCTGGATTGATCTGGGGGGGAATGATCTGCATGTGCTGCCCGCTGGCCGGATCAATGCGGGCGGCGTGCCTTTCGAAATCCTCGGCGATGCCGTTACGGGCGGTAAGTCCTGCATCGTGTTGGGCGGCCCTAAACTGCCGTATTTGCCTTCCGAGGCGGCCGTTGCCGTTGACGGAAAAAAAGGCGCTTATCTCTATGTGCTGCACGGCGCGGCCTATTGTCCTCCGGCCAAGGAACAGAAGATGGCGGGGGTGATCTTCGTGGACTATGCCGACGGCGGCGTGTCCGAGTTCCATGTGAGATTCGGGCGCGATGTGGGCGATTGGATGAAGCCTGACAATTTTTCTAACGCGGCACGCGTTTGGACCGCTTACAACGGCAATACCCAGGTCTCGCTTTTCGCCTCGCGGTTCGCGCTGAAAGACAGAGCGGTGAAGGCTGTTCGCCTGCAGGTGAAAGAGTGCACATGGATGGTGGCGGCCGCAACGATCGGTGATGAGACGAAGATCGTCCGCATCAAGCCCGTTTTGAAGATCGCCAAAAAATACGTTGCGCCGACGCTTGACGCCCCTCTCGATACGGCGGTCGCCCAGGGTGAGCCTAAAAACGTTGTTTTGATTATCGGAGACGGCATGGGGCCGGGCGCGGTGAAGTTAACGTCTCTCTACCAGCATCAGGCCGACGGCCGCCTCGTGATGCAGCAACTGCCTGTGGCGACTTGTTGCACAACCTTCTCCGCCAGTTCCGATGTCACAGATTCGGCCGCATCTTCAACCGCTATCTCGACTGGGCATAAGACGTCGAACGGGACGCTGGGATTAACGCCTGACGGCGACCGGTTGACGTCGGTGGCGGAAATCGCGCACCGGCGGGGACGATCGGTTTGTTTTTTGAATGAAACGTCGACCACCG
>CAZTDL010000221.1:0-7035 GCA_964612775.1 uncultured Lentisphaeraceae bacterium | reverse complement strand
GATGTGGATTTGACGGCACCGTTCGTGCCGCAGACAATCAGCGTGCCGGCATCGACAGACGTCGCGCCGCTGTAGGTGTTCGAAGCGCTCAGAAACCATGTGCCTGATCCGGATTTAGCCACGGCCGTGCTGCTTGGGATCACACCGGCGATCTCACCCGTCCCGAGCGTCGACCCTTGCAGCGTCATCGTCAACCCGCCTGACGAGCTCACATCGCTCGTATATTTCAGAAGCCCGCTCTGACCGGACTGATCGACAATGCCGTTTTTGCGGAACTCAAGAATGCGGTCGGTTTCTTCGCCTGGCCCGGTATACATCAAGCGGGACGCGCCTCCGGAAGAGGAGTTGAAAATGACTTTCGTCCCTGCGCCCAAATTACTGGTCGTCGACGCCTGATTGCCGATGTTCGTGACCGCAATGGTGCCGGCGGCGTTCATGATGACGTTCACCGTGAAATCGTTCTGTCCGAGCAAGGCGACGGTCCCGAACATGCTGCCGTTCCAATATTCGAAACCTGTCGCCCCCGTCAGCTTCGCGTTGATCGTCAGCGTCTTGCCGCTCGCCACCGAATTATCGGCGAAATTCTCGCCGCCGCCGGTACTCAGCTTCATAGCGCCGGGACCGTTGATGACCGTGTTTTGAGTGGCCATCAGATTGTTGCCCCCGCCGCCGTTGAACGAGGTCAACGAGCCTGCCGCCAAATTCAAAACCGCGTTGACGCCGTTGAACGTCCACGCATTGATCTGGTTGTCGGTGCCCGACAGCATGACGGGACCCGTGCCGTTCTGATAAACATTGAACACAGAGCTGCCCCGCGAAAGATTGCCCAAAATCGACAGGGCCCCCGATCCGTTGAGCGACAGGCTTGAATTGCCGGTACAGGTGACGTTGTTGAACGTCAACGTATGCGTCGGATGGGAATTGGAAAAGGTATAATTGCCCGGCAGCCGGAGTTCAGCTGCGAAGGCCTGATCCGCTCCGGTCGAAGAGGACACGCTGATTTGCCCTTCTGCCACCACCGTCAGTTTCTGAACATTGGCTCCGCCGCTTCCGATCATGTAGGCTGCGGCGGCGGCCGTGTCGAAGGCGACGTATCTGATGCTCGAAAGCCCGTCAAGGGCCACCGTGGCATAACCGTTCCCGGCGGTATTGAAATTCGCGCTTTCGTCACCCGAAGGATAGGGAGCCGCGCTCCAGTTGGCGCTGTTGGTCCAAAAGGCGGATTCCGTCCCGTTCCAAACGGCGCTGGAAGCGGACACGACTCCGGTTTCCAAAAAGGCCATTACGGACACCGCCGTGCGGAGCAAACATGAAATACGTTTCTTTTTTTTAGTGATCATCTGACGGCTCCTTTTTCACATGTTATATCGGCTTCAATTTAGACCGATGCCACAAGGGAAGTCAATTGCTTTTCCTGAGCCCCCGACTTGCGACATTACATGCACGGGGCCGACGGCTCTTCCAGTCCCAAGGAATTCTGATGTACGACGGGTTCCGAGTTCGGTATATTATCCCGAAAGAATGGGCACGAATGAACCGAGGGGGCATTTAGGGGAAAACATCCATTGACGAAGGTAAACGCGTGTTTCTCATTCAGCTCTTCGGCGATTGGCGGAAGGGAACCTCTTTTGTCCGCAAAGTCATTCCGCGGCAAGCCTGCCCGCGACGTGACGGTTTATTGTCGAAACAGAGACGCGATGCCGTGAGCGTTCAACACCCGTAAAGAAATCGAGTGCAAAATCATGAAACGAACCGCGATTGTTTTTCTTCTCTGTCTCGGGCTGGCAACCGGATGTGCGCTGTTTGCGTCCCGTAACACCGTCACCGTTTGGCCTGTACCCGCTGACGAAGCGCTCGGCCCGGACGTCCGGCTCACCGTGAACGGCCAGCCCGTCCCCGTGCTCGCCTGCCGCGTCTCGGCCATGCCGTTCAACCAAGTCTGGCCCGGTTATCAGCGACCTCTCGACCAAACCGAACTCGCCGGTTTTGCCTGCTGGGACATGAAAGGCACGGTAAACGTCGAGATCGAATCGCAGCGTGCCGTTCAGTCGGTCATCGTACGCCCCGCCTCGCTCGGCATCAGGCCCGCGATCAAAGGCAACCGCATCGCCTTCAGCCTCGTGCGTCCGAGCCCCCTGATCGTCGAGATCAACGGCAAGCACCACGCCCTGCATCTGTTCGCAAGCGCGCCCGAAAAGGAGGCCCCCGCCATATCCGCGCCCGGCCTGCGTTATTTCGGCCCGGGCGTGCACCGTCCCGGCAAGATGGAACTGAAGAGCAACGAGTCCGTCTACATCGCCGGCGGCGCGGTCGTGTACGGCAGCATCTAGGCCAGTAACGCCACCAACCTCCATATCACGGGGCGCGGCGTGCTCGATGTGAGCCAGGCCGAACGCGGCAAAGGCGGCGGCGCGATCCGCCTCTCCGGCTGTTCCGACGTGACGGTCGAAGGCCTCGTGCTGCGCGACCCCGACGTCTGGTGCCTCAGCGTTTTCGGCTGTAACCGGCTCGCGATCTCGAACGTTAAGCTCGTCGGCCTCTGGCGCTACAACGCGGACGGCATCGACATCTGCAACAGTCAGGATGTGACCGTACGCGACTGCTTCGTCCGCTCGTACGACGACGCGCTGGTGGTGAAAGGCCTGAAATCCGCCTACGACAAACGTCCCGTGCGCAAGGTGCATTTCAGCCGCTGCGTGCTCTGGTGCGATTGGGGCCGCGCCATGGAGATCGGTGCCGAGACCTGCGCGCCCGAAATCGCGGACGTCGCTTTTAAGGACTGCGACGTCGTCCGCACCACCGACATCGCCATGGACATCCAGCACGGCGACCGTGCCGCGATCCACGATATCCGCTTCGAAAACATCCGCGTGGAAATCGACGCGACGAACCCGCGCCCGCGCTTGCAGAAAACGCCCGGCGAGATTTATCCCGGCAACGATCAAGAGACGCATTGTCCGGCCCTCATGGTGTTGGTCATCTTTAAAACCTTCTACTCTAAAGACGATACCCGCGGCACCATCCGCAACGTGCTTTTCAAGAACATCGACGTGATCAGCCCGCTTCGGCCGCCGTCGTCGTTCCGAGGCTTCGATGCCGATCACGGCGTCGACGGCGTGACGATCGAGAATCTGCGCTTTAACGGACAACCGGTCGGTGCCACCGCCGAAGCGCGTCTGACCCTCGGGAAACATGTCCAAAATGTCCGCTTCGCTGAGTCCGCACGGTAATTCTCGCGCTTTCAAACAGAAGCCTCGGGAGACGCAATGAAACAAATCGTATGTATGTTTGCCCTCGTCGGCACGCTTCACGGTGCGGGCCTGGCGGCAGAAAAAGAACTGGTCGACTCTATCAACCCCATGATCGGGGCGATTACGCTGGGTGGCTACGGCGGACACGGCCTGGGGAAAACATTTCCCGGAGCAGCCACGCCGTTCGGCATGGTCCAGCTTAGCCCGGACACCGTCACCGGCGGAGACAACGGCTGCGGTTATTCGGCGCCCCACGAGACCATCGAGGGCTTCAGTTTCACGCACATGACGGGCGTGGGCTGGTACGGCGACCTCGGCAATTTCCAAGTCATGGCCACGACCGGCGAGCGGCAACTCGACCGCGACAAGGCCAAGTCGGCGTACAGCCACGACCGGGAAAAAGCGTCGGCGGGTTATTACAGTGTCGACCTGTTGCGCTACGGCATCCGGGCGGAGCTGACCGCCGCGCCGCGTGCGGGCATGATCCGTTTCACGTTCCCCGAAGCCGCCGCCAGCCGCATCCAGATCGACCTCGGCCGCCGCATCGGCCAAAAGGAGCGCTGGCTGCAGCACAGTCGGCAGACGATTCGTATTGTGGACGATCATACGATTGAAGGCAGCCTCTACTGTTCCGAGCGGGACGGCGGCTGGGGCCACGGGGGCGGACATGTCACGTTCACCGAGCACTTCACCGCGACGTTCGACGTGCCGCTCAAACGCTTCGGCGTTTGGGACAAAGCGCAGGTGTTCGAAGGCTGCCGCGAATACGTGGGCACCAACACCGGATTCTTCGTTGAGTTCGCGACGGCCAAAGGTCAGCAGGTCCGGCTCAAGACCGGCATCTCGTATGTCAGCCAGGAGGGCGCGCGGGCCAATCTCGCGCACGACATCCCCGACTGGGATTTCGACGCGCTCCGCGCTCAGGCGCGCGCCGCTTGGGAGGATGCCCTTAAAGGTGTCGCGTGCGAAGGCGGTTCCGACGACGACAAGGAGATTTTTGCCACCGCGCTCTACCATTGCCTCATCGATCCGCGTTGCGCCTCTGACACGGACGGCTGGTACATCGGCGCCGATGATCAGAAACATCGGGCCCCCGTGTTCACCTATCGGACGATTTTCAGCGGCTGGGACGTTTTCCGCAACCAGTTCCCGTTGCTCACGCTGATCCGTCCTGACGTGGTCAACGACGAGATTAATTCATTGATGCAAATGGCGCGCCTCGGCGGCCGCGACTACCTGCCGCGCTGGGAAATTCTGAACGCCTATTCCGGCTGCATGCTGGGGAATCCGGCCGTCTCGGTGATCGTCGATGCCTACGCAAAAGGCATCCGCAACTACGACGCGGCCGACGCGTTCCGCCTCTGCGCAAACTCCGTCGAGCGGTTCGGCAACGGCTCGCTCGGCTTCACGCCCGGCAGTCTCTCGTGCACGTTAGAATACGCGTACAACGACTGGTGCGCGGGTCGCTTTGCGGAGAGTCTGGGGAAGACGACGGAGGCCGTTGAGTATTACCGGCGCTCGCTGGCCTACACCAATATCTGGTGTCCCGAGGTAAAATGGATGCGCGCACGGGACAAAACCGGGGCATGGACGAAATGGGAAGGAAAGACCACGCACGGTCAAGGCTGCGTGGAAAGCAACCCCTATCAGCAGGGCTGGTTTGTGCCGCACGATGTGGCCGGACTGGTTGCGCTGATGGGCGAGCCGACGTTCGTTCAAGAGCTGGAGACCTTTTTTAATAAAGTCCCCGATGATTTCTTATGGAACGATTATTACAATCACCCCAACGAACCCTGTCATCACGTGGCGTTCCTCTTCGACTACGTGGGCCGTCCATGGCTGACCCAGAAGTGGACGCGGACCATTTGCAGGAAGGCCTACGGCACCGGCGTGCGCGGACTCTGCGGCAACGAGGACGTCGGCCAAATGTCGGCGTGGTATGTGCTGGCCGCCGCAGGACTCCATCCGGTTTGCCCGGGCGACAACCTTTATCTGCTCACCAGTCCCGTTTTTTCAAAAGTCAGTATCCGGCTTGATCCCGCCTACTACAAAGGCGGCACCTTCTCTGTTGTGGCCGTCAACAATTCACCCGATAACCTCTACATCCAGTCGGCGACATTGAACGGCAAAACCTTCGACCGGCCGTGGATAACGCATCAGGAGGTGACGGCGGGCGGCACGCTGGAGCTGCGGATGGGACCGACTCCGAACACGGATTGGGGCGCATCGCCCGCACAGCGGCCAACACCGACGCTCCCCCGTGAAAAGTGTCGGGCCGCCGTTCAGAAATAGTCGCCGACACGCGGCCCTTATTTATTCGCTTGCGCGAGACGGCCGCTAAACATAAGGGCGTAGCAGCAAGGCCCCCCTTCCAAACCCTCTTCCACGGTTGTTCATCAACCGTATCGCAGGCATACCACACGTTTCATTCTCTCTGCAGGAGCGCGTGATCGCCCGTTTTCCTTCCTCGAGACAGGGGGCCGAAGTCGTATCGGCGCGTCTTCCAACGGCGGTTAATTTCAGCCGTCAGAGCGATCATATAGGCGCGGTCGTTGTCGAAAGAGACACTCCACCCTCCGCCTCCGCCTTTGCGGTCATACACCCAGAAGGCCGCCAGATCAACACCGGCCCGCTCGATCTCCGCCAGTTGCGCCTCGAACACGGGCCGCGCCGTTGCACCGCCCGGCTTGTCGGCCAAACCAAACTCGCCGATGAAAATCGGCCGCCGCGTCTCATCGGCAACCTCCCTGAGCCAGAGGAGGTAGTCGAGACGATTTGTCGGCCACACGCCAAGTTCCTTATCGATCCGGTCGATGCCGTAAAAATGGATGTCGATCGTATTCAACGGCTCAGGGTTGTCGCGCAGAAGGATCTCCCGCGTTTGCGTCGCCGTATCCGGCTTCCAGCTTCTCTCGTTCGTGTTATGCCACGCATAAGCGCGCGGATGAGAATTTCCGGAGAAGACGGGACGCGCCGCGTCCTGCGTACGCACGGCCTTGGCGAATTCCGACAGCATTACGACCAGATGCGCCCCTTTGACATCGTCGCGCGCTGTGCCGTTCTTGGGCCGGAACTCAGCGGCGTTCGGCAGATCGGTCATCAAGTTGATCTCGTTGCCAAATTCCCAAGCCCAGAGGGCGGGCGAGTTCTTGTAACGGCTGACGACCTCACCTGTGTACTGTCGCATCAGCTCCAGCGTCTTGCTCTGCGGATTGCCCCACTGATCGCGCGTCTCGCCAACCGTCTCACAGAGCGACAGCGTCCAGAACAGTGCGGGAATCAGGCCGATGCCGCTCTTTTCAGCCGTTCGGACAACGCGGTCAAGCCTTCTGAAATATTCATCCTTGTCGTTACGGTAGAGGCGCCAATCCTTGGAAGAATAGGGACCGGCGAAACGAACAAACGGGATACCCGCCTGTGCCAGCCGTTCAAGACCCGCCAAGCTGGAGGAATCCTCCGGATTGTTCAAAACTCTCAAAAAAAGATCGAAGTAGTTACAGCCGACACCTCGGTAAGGTTGCCCGTCCCGAATGAGTCCTCCGTCCTTCACAGCCAATCCCTTTTGCCCGTCGGGATGTGCCTGCACACACACACCGCACGCTACGACACAAGCAAACAAACGCCATCTCATCATTTCGAATTTCCCTCGTCGCCTCTTATGGCGCTGTCACCGGTACCTTCAGGCGGTAGAACGCCGGGCCTGAAGGCTGAAGCGGCTCGGACCAAGTGTTGACCGTCGCGGGTGCCGCGGACGTCGAGCTCCACCCCGTCGGCCCCCTCGGCT
>CAZTDL010000220.1:0-7045 GCA_964612775.1 uncultured Lentisphaeraceae bacterium | reverse complement strand
GGACCGGGCACCGTGCGTTACCCCTACCCCGGCCTCAACACCTTCTCCAGCATCTATGTCAACGACGCCCTCCTGAATATCGGGGCCAATGGCGACGGGCCCTCTCAAGGGTTCTTCGGCTTCGGCATCGCCGACGGCCGCGTCGTGCTCGGCGCTCCCGGACAAACCAATACCGTCAACAGCCGCATCGTGATCGGCCTTTACACGACGACCGCAACAGCAGCCGAAACGGCGGGTGAACTCGAAGTCGCCGACGGCTTGCTGAACCTCAACAACAACACTTTGGCGGTCGGCCGCAGCAACGGCACCACCACGACCGCCCCGGGAGGCCTCCACTCGAAACTCATCGTCTCGGGCGGCGTGATCACGAATGCGGGCTTTATTTCCCTCGGCGACAACGGTGCCCTCGGCCTGCCGGGCTTCAACGCGCATCCCGAAATGGAGATGAGCGACGGCACCGCCTACGTCGTCAACCTCAACATCGGCAACTCCAGCGGGTCCCGCACCGAACTGAACATGAGCGGCGGCACCATGATCGTATCAGGTATGGCGTGCTTCGCCATGGCCAGCAATACGGTCGCCGCCTGCGCCCTCTCAGGAGACGCTCTGCTGCAGACCGAGCCCACCGTCGATGTCGCCATCCCTTACGGCGGCGCGTTCGCCACCGCCACCCTCTACCTCAATGGCGGAACCCTCCAGACCCGTAACATCGTGCGAAGCTGGAATAGCGGCTCGGGTACGGTTTACTTTAACGGCGGCATGCTCAAGCCGAACACCGGCGGACAGACGCTGCAGAATATGAGTGCCGTCTACGTATCGACCAACGGGGCGTTCTTCGACACGTCGCTGGCCGACTACACCGTCCGGCAAGACCTGCTCCACGACCCCGTTCTCGGCGCGGCCGACGGAGGCCTCGCCAAAATCGGAACCGGCACCCTCACGCTCAGCGGTTACGGATCCACTTATGACGGCCCCATTACCGTCTCCGGCGGAACCCTCTGCATTGCAGGCGCCCTTCCCGCCGCCAGCTCGGTCACGGTCGGAACCGACGGCGAGTTCCTTGTCGGCGGCAGTGCCACACAGACCGTTTCCGCCGCCAGCCTCACGCTCGACGGCAGCGCGACACTCTCCTTCCCCTTCACGCTCGACGGAGCCTCCAACGACCAACTCACCCTTGCGAACCCGCCCGCGCTTGCAGGCAAGCGCATCGGGCTCTATCAACTGAACACCCGTTTGCCCTTTACGAAGAACGGCACGTATACCCTTCTCACTTATTCGGGGGCCGATCCCGACACAACCGGGCTCGCCGTTGCCGCACCGGCCTACGGCAAAACCTACACCTTCGCGGCTTCGGGCGGCACGCTTACAATCACCATCGCCTCCGACACCGCGACAGCGTCGATCTGGAATGTGGACGCCCCGGGCGATTGGAGCACCGGAGCCAACTGGAGTGTCGCCCCCGCCAGTGCCGCAGGCACACACGTCCGTTTCGACAGCGCCATCACCAGCCCCGTCACCGTCACAACCGCAGGCGAGACGATCGGCTCCATCTACTTCAACAATCCCAACACGTATACGTTAGGCGGTAGCGGCCTGACGCTCGACGGCGACACCGCTCCGGCCTCGGTAACCGTCGAAACCGGCGTCCACAGCCTCGCCGCGCCGCTCACGCTGGGCAGCGATGCCCTGCTCGACATCGCCCCGTCCAGCCTCCTCAATCTCGGGCCCGTCAGTGGCGCAACCGCAACACTGACCGCGCAAGGCAACGGCACGCTCGCCCTCACTGCCGCGCCGTCCGTCCAGTCTCTCGCGCTGAACGTACTTGAGTTGAGCGTGTCGAACACCATGACTGTCGCCTCACCGGTCACCTTGCAACGTACCGTCACGGTCCGCCCGGCCCTCAGCACCACCACCACGGTATCCTCCGTTGTCTCCGGCGCTTTCGGCCTGACGAAGGCCGGTTCCAGCACACTCGCGCTCGCCGCCGCAAACACCTATTCCGGCGTCACCACAGTCAGCGCCGGTACGCTCGCCGCCGCCACGCTCGCCAACGGCGGCTCCGCGAGTTCCATCGGAGCTTCATCCGCTTGGTACGCCAACTGGATACTCGGTCCTGCCACCTTCCGCTACACGGGGCCGTCGACCACGACCGACCGCGGCTATACCCTTTCCGCCGGCAGTAGCCCCGTGCGCGCGGCAGTCCTGGACGTCGAAAACGATTTGACGATCGGCGGCCTGTGCGCGTCATGGTCCGGCGCGTTCATCAAAACCGGTCCCGGCACGCTCCGCTATACCTACCCCGGCGCGCAGACGCTCGCCAGCGTCGAGGGAGGTGACGGCTTGCTCAACATCGGGGCTAACGGCGACAGCCCGACCGTCGGATTCTACGGTTACAACATCTCAAACGGCAAGGTCATCATGGGCGTGCCCAACCAGACCAATACGATCAACTGCCGCATCACCATCGGACTCTATACCACTACGGCCCCCGGCGCGGAAACGGTCGGCGAACTTGAGCTTGCCGACGGCGTCCTGAACTGCAACACGACGCTCTCCGTCGGCCGCGGCAACGGCACCTCCGTCACGGCACCGGGCGGGATCTCCTCGCGTTTTACCGTCAACGGCGGAATTGCCAACATCTACCTGATCGGCGTCGGGTACGCCAGTGGCGTGCCGACCTCCACCTTTAACGCCCGCCCGATCATCGACATCAACGCCGGCATCCTCACGGTCGCCAGCGATGTGCGCGTGGCCGATTCGAAAGGCGCGGTCGCCACGCTCAACGTGCGCGGCGGCACGCTCCGCTGCCTCGGTCATTACAACTACGCGGGACTCACCCTCGGCGGCGCGCAGAGCGATTCCGGCACGGGCACGCTCAACCTTATGGGCACGGGAGTCGTCGACATCGATCACAACGTGATGCTGGGCGCAGGCTCAACCACGCCCGGAATCGGCACGCTCAACCTCGCGGGCGGCATGCTGATCGCCAGCAACATCGTCCGGGGCGCGGGCACCGGCTACGTGTCCTTCAACGGCGGCACGTTCTTCCCGCGCTCGCCGAACCGCACGATGACCGGACTCACGGCCGCGTACGTCTCCACCAACGGCGCAATCGTCGACACCACGCTCGCAGACGGCTACACGGTCGCGCAGAACCTCCTGCACGATCCCGCGCTCGCAGGCACGGCCGACGGCGGATTCACCAAACTCGGCACGAACTCGCTCAGCCTCACCGGCACGGGAAACACCTTCAACGGGCTCGTCGACGTCCGCACCGGTCTGCTGCGCGCCCGCCTCGGCGGCACGAACAACCTGTCCGTAGCGACCAACGCCTTTTTCGACGCGCTCGGCGACCGCTGCACGGTCGGCGACCTCACCGGCTCCGGCACGCTCACCAACGGCATCATCGCCGTGACCGGCGCGCTCGACGCCGGCACCAATGGCGCGCCCGCAGGAGCCAGGATGACGGTGCAAAACCTGAGCCTCGTCAAAGGCTCGACCTTCGTCTGCACGTGGTCCACCAACGCGCTCGGCCGGGTCACCAACGACTTCGTGATTGTCGCCGGCACGCTCACGCCGGAGGGCCGGGGCTTTTTCGACCTCGGCCGCACCGAGGCGAACCCGATCCCCATGCCGTTCCAGGCGACCATCATGTCCTACGGCAACCTGTCCGGAAACTTCGTGGGTTGGAAGGCTATCAACACGGGGGTGCCGGCCGGCAAAGCTTTCGCCACGGTCGTCACCGCCGCCGACGGGTTCGTTACCCTCGGCGTCCGCTATGGCGGCATGCTGGTGATGCTACGGTAAATCATGCGGTCTATAGGGTTTGCTCGCCCTATAGGCCCTATGGGAGGCGAGCGACGTGCAAGATAACAGAGAAACACAGAACATGAAAAACGAGACACTTTTTTCACGGCGGGCCTTTCTCGCCACGACCGGACTGGCCGCCGCGGGGGCGACCCTGCCCGGCGGCATATCCGCCCTTGCGGACGGGACGGTCGCCAAGCGGAAGCCCATCAAGATCGGACAGATCGGCACGGGCAACCAACACGCCTACAAGATGGGCACGCTGCGCAAGTTGCCGGACCTTTTCGAGGTTGTCGGCTATGTGGAAGACGATCCGAGCCTGCGTGCGAAGGCGCAGAAAAGCGACACGTTCAAGGGGCTGAGATGCCTGTCTGAAGCCGAACTGCTTGCGGCTCCGGGCCTTCAGGCCGTGTCGATCGAAACAGAAGAACGAGTCAGTATCCCCCCGGCCTTGCGCTGTATCCAGGCCGGTAAACACATCCACCTCGATAAACCCTGCGGCGAATCGCTGCCGAAATTCAAAGTCTTGCTGGACGAGGCGAAGGCCAAGAACCTGACCGTTCAGGTGGGCTACATGTATCGGAACAACCCCGCCGTGCAGTTCTGCATCAAAGCCGTGAAGGACGGGCTGATCGGAAACGTGTTCGATCTCGACGCCTCCATGGGACGCTATGACGGGGCCGACTACCGGAAGCTCATCAAGACTTACAAGGGCGGGATCCAGTACATTCTCGCCTGCCATCTGATCGACATCGTCGTGGCGCTCATGGGCGAGCCCGAGAAAGTCACGGCGTTCCAGCGCAGCACCCGCGCCGACGGCGTGCTCGACAACGGCTTGGCCGTTTTCGAATATTCCCGCGACAGGCTCGCCACGGTCAGGACCTGCATCACCGAGGCGCAGGGCTTCTCGCAACGGCATCTCAAAGTGATGGGCGATAAGGGGTCGATCATCATCGAGCCGATCGAATCGAAAGGCAATATGTCCGGCGGCGTTCTTAAACTTGCTCTGGAGGAAGACCGCGGCGGTTATAAGAAGGGCGTGCAAACCGTCGCCATGCCGCCTCTCAAAGACCGGTACGAAGACCAGTGGCGCGAATTCGCCGCCATCGTGAACGGAGAGATGGCGAACCCGTACACCTATGAACACGATTACATCGTGCACAAGTGCCATCTGGAGGCCTGCGGCCTGCCGATCGACGTGTAAATTCACGCGCGGGATTCCGGCGACGGAGCGGCGGAACGATAGAAACACCCGGCATTTGCGGGCCTGACGTGGGGCGATATCGAGAAAAGGGGAAAGAATGAGACGGCGGGAGTTTGTCAAAACGGTGGCGACGGGCTTGGGCGGCCTGTCTTTAGGTGCGCATGGGCAAAGCGCGGTTTCCCCGACGAAACCTCTGCGCGTGGCCTTGATCGGTTGCGGCGACCGCGGCTGTCATGCGCTCCTGCCGAACATCGTCACCTCAGGGATGGCAGAGTTCGTGGCGTTCGTTGACCCGGACCGGCGCGCCATCGCGCGTGCGCGAGAGCGCTTAAAGAAATTCCGGCCAGACGCGAAGACGGGATCCGTCGCCGCGTTCGGCGACTATCGCGACTTCTACAAGCAGACGGCCGGCGGCGTGGACGCGGTCTTCATCGCGACCCCCAACCACCAGCACAGCCTGCCCGCGCTTCTCGCTTTCCGCAACGGCATCCACGCCTATGTCGAGAAGCCCATGGCCTACACGGTCGAGGAGGGCCGCCGGATGCTCGCCGAAGCCCGCGCCCACCGCGTGGTCACGCAAATGGGCCAGCACGGCCATTCCAACGAAGGCGCGCGCCGGCTCTGCGAATACGTTTGGGCGGGAGCCATCGGCCAGGTCACGGAAGTCTACTGCTGGACCAATCGGCTGAACGCGCGCGAGCAGCCGCTTCCGGATGATTCGGCCTGTCCGAAAGATCTGGATTGGGACAAATGGATCGGACCGGCGGCGCGGCGCGGCTTCAACGGCGGGCTTCACCCCGTCGGCTGGTATTCTTGGCGCGGGTTCGGCAGCGCGACCATCGGCAATATGGGCAACCACATCATCGACCCGGTCTTCTGGGCGTTGAAGCTCGGCAGCCCGGAAAGCGTTCAGCTCGCGGATTTCCGTCCGGGCGCGGAAGGATCTTGGGGCTTCGCGACCACATCGTCTGGAAGTTTCCGAAGCGCGGCGACCTCGCGCCCGTCGAAATGCACTGGTTTGACGGGCTCAAAGACGACTTGCACTGGGATGACAGCACATGGACGCCGGGCGTATACAAGTACATCGTCAAAAAAGAGGACCAGAATCTGCCGCCGAAACTGGTGGAGATAGAGAAAAAGCACAATATCGACCTCGGCCGATGCGCCTCGATTCTGATCGGCGAGAAAGGCATTCTTTGCATCAGCGTGTTTGGCGAGAGCCTGCGTTTTGTGCCGGACAGCCTCCGTTCCGCGGTCACTCCGCCGCCCAAGACGATCCCGCGCATCCGCGGTTCGCACCAGGCGGACTTCCTGCGCGCGTGTTTGGGCGGTCCGGCGGCCGGCGCGAATTTCGACTACTCTCAGCCGCTCAACGAAATCATGCTGCTCGGCATCGCCGCCATCGAAGAGGGTTCCGGCAAACGGCTGGATTGGGACGGCAGGACCGGGCGTTTCACCCATGACGCCGCGGCGAACAAGTTTCTGAGTCGTCCGAACCGCGAGGGATGGGAGGTTTAGCCGTTTTCGCCCGGCCGGGATGCAGCCTCATGCTGGCGGCTTAGGTTCGGGAACGGACGAATGTTTCGGCTGAATGCGGAACGTGGAAGATAAAGGGGGACAGAATATGAAAAGACGGGATTTCATCAAAACGATGGCGGCCGGCGTGGGCGGGCTGTCGGTGACCGGGGTATACGGGCAAAGCGCGGCGGTGGCGACGAAACCGCTGCGCGTGGCCTTGATCGGCTGCGGGGGGTATGGTAACCATGCGCATATCCCGGCGATCCTCGGGCGTGGAACGAATGTTAAATCGCGAGACGACACGCATACACATGTCCCGGCGACCAGCGGGGAGCGGCTCGTGGCGGTCGTGGATCCGGATAGCCGCCAGATCGCCAAGGCGATGGCACGGGCAAAAGAGGTGTCGCCGGGGACGGACACCGCCGCGATCCGAAAGTTCGCCGACTACCGCAAGCTGTTCGACGAGATGGGCAAGGAGCTGGACGCCGTGATCATCGCCACGCCCACACACCAGCA
>CAZTDL010000219.1:0-7048 GCA_964612775.1 uncultured Lentisphaeraceae bacterium | reverse complement strand
CTGAACGACCACCTCGTTGGCGTTCTCCAACGCGCCATCCGACACGAGGGTTTTGCATTGGTGGACATCCTCCAACCCTGCGTGTCCTTTAACAAAGCCAACACTTTCAAGTGGTACAAAGACCGCTGTGCGCCATTGCCGAACGATTATGATCCGCATGACTGGCACAAGGCGCTGGATACATCACTGATATGGGGTGACCAGATTCCGATCGGGGTCCTTTTCGAATCAGAGACCCCGACGTATGAGTCTCGCTTCCCTGTCTGCGGTAAAGGGGCGCTCTGCACCCGACCGGTTGATCTTGAGGCGTTGAAACGCATCATGATGGCTTATGCCTGACACGGCAAAGCACAAAAAAGGAGAACGACGAAATGAAGGGTAATAACAAACTGTTACAGGTATTAAACGGATTGCTGGCAGACGAACTGACGGCGATCAATCAGTATGTTGTACATGCTGAAATGGACGAGAATTGGGGTTACGGCAAGCTCAAAAAGTTGGTGAGCGGACGCGCCGTCGCCGAAATGAAACATGCGGAGAAACTGATCGAACGGATTCTTTTCTTGGAGGGCATCCCCGTCGTCAGCAAACTGAATCCGATCCTGATCGGGGCCGACATCCCCAAGCAGTTGACCCATGATCTGGTCGCGGAAATGGTGGCCGTCAAGAATTACAACACGGCCATCAAAGTGGCAATGGAGGTGGGTGACAATGCCACCAAAGAGCTCTTGGAGGACATACTCAAGGACGAGGACGACCACGTGAATGCGATCGAAGAAAAACAGAATCAAATCGAACAGATGGGCATTCAGCAATTCCTTGCGATTCAGGCCGGCGAATAAGTCTCCGTAAAAAGAGATCGGGCCACCGGAAACAAACTGAGCGGAGGCGGCAAAGCAAGCGGCTCCGGCAGGAAGAAAAGGAGTTAACTCATGAAACGACGCGAATTGCTGGGTCAAGCCGTGGCCTTCGCGGCATGGCCAAGTTTGCGGGATTCAGCGGCCGGCGCCGCTGAGGTTAACCCGTTCGCGGCACCTCAGAATTGGCCCGAATTCGGACCCGGCCCTGCGGAGGCACGAAAAGGGGACATGCTCTACCGTCAGTTCGGACGCACCGGCGAGAGCATCTCCGCGTTCGGGCTGGGCGGTCACCACATCGGCCTCGTGAAGGAGATGCAGGACAGCATCAAGCTCATCCGTTCAGCCATTGACCGAGGCATCACCTTCATGGACAACTGCTGGGACTACCATAACGGCAAGAGCGAGGTGTGGATGGGCAAGGCCCTGTGCGACGGGTATCGTCAGAAGGTCTTCCTCATGACCAAGATCGACGGGCGCACCAGGCAAGCCGCCGCCCGCCAGATCGATGAATCGCTCAAACGGCTGCAAACGGATCACGTCGACCTCATGCAGATCCACGAGAACTTGCGCATGGAGGATGCCGACCGCTGCTTTGCCGAGGGCGGGGCTATCGAAGCCCTCGAGGAAGCAAAGAAGGCTGGTAAAATTCGCTTTATCGGTTTCACCGGACACAAGGACCCCATCGTCCATAATCGGATGTTGGACATCGCCGCCGAGCACGCTTTTCATTTCGATAGCTACCAGATGCCGCTCAACCTGCTCGACGCCAACTTCCGAAGCTTCGCCCTGCAGGTCGTCCCTCGGCTCCTTAAAGAGGGAATCGCCGTTCTCGGCATGAAACCCATGGCGAGCGGCGCCATCGTTCAGAACAAGATTGCCACGCCGAAGGAGTGTCTCACCTACGCCCTCACGCTTCCGACATCGGCCGTGATCACCGGCATCGAGAGCTTGGATGTGCTCGAACAGGATCTGGGGATCATGAAGGATTTCAAGCCGCTTGACGGCGGACAGATGCGCGAACTGCTGGCCCGGACCCAGAAATTCGCCCGGAACGGCGCTTATGAAAAGTTCAAGACCGCCACCCGGTACGACGGCACGGCCCTCCATCCTGAGTGGCTGGGCTGAGGCGTGGTTCCATTCGATGTGCAATCAAGTTGGGCGCTTCATTACCGGACTTCATGCCGGCAGGGTTTTACCCCATATCTCAATGTTCAGCCATCCGCTATGTTTGAAAAATGAAAATTCTTATTGTTCTCACCTCTCATGACACGCTTGGAGAAACAGGGAAAAAAACGGGGTTCTGGCTGGAGGAATTCGCCTCCCCCTATTATCTTCTGAAGGATGCCGGAGCTACGGTCACGCTGGCCTCGCCCAAGGGCGGTCAGCCGCCGCTCGATCCGAAGAGCGCTTTGTCCGAGAACCTCACCGAAGCGACGACGCGCTTCCGCGCGGACCCCTTGGCACAGGCCGAACTTGCGAACACGAAAAAGCTGGCCGATGTTTCCGCTGACGATTTCGACGCGGTCTTCTATCCCGGGGGACACGGCGTTATGTGGGATCTGCCCGATAACGCGACTTCGATTGCGCTGATTGAAGCCTTCTTGAAGGCCGGGAAACCTATCGCCGCCGTGTGTCACGCGCCGAGCGCACTGGTCAACGTTCGTCAAAAAGACGGCGAGTATCTAATCAAAAACAAGCGCGTGGCTGGGTTCTCGAATTCTGAAGAAGCCGCAGCGGAATTGTCCCATGTCGTGCCGTTTCTTTTAGAGGAGCGGCTTAAGGAACGCGGCGGTCTATACAGTAAGGGAGCCGACTGGGCGCCCTATATTCAAGTGGATGGCATGCTTGTGACCGGCCAGAACCCCGCATCCTCTGGACCTGCGGCGAAGGCGTTGCTGAAACGGCTTCGCTCTGTTTCGACAAAGAAACACGCATGACAAAAATGATGAGCCGCAAGATCCGCCGGGGCTCCCGCCCGGAGCGGATATCCAACTGCCGCAAACTTTATACAGAACGGGAACCGGTGAATATGGCTTTATGAGGTTCTTGCGACTATGCAGCGGCGAGTGGCAGGACTGAAGACGCACATCACCGGGGAGAGTGCATCATGGAAACGACCCGCAAAAAGAGCATAACCGAAGACCAGAAAATGCAGGATAAGGCCGACAATGAGATGACGAAAGGGCTTCGTCTTCTTTTCAGAAACAAGTACGCCCAAACGGAACCCGCCGCCATAGCAGGGTTATACCCCATGGTTCCGGACCATTCCGGTGCATAAACGGTCTCCGCATGAAGAACAAAACACAACACGGAAGCGTTGAAAAACAAGAAGGAAAAACGTGTCGTGAAAAGTTATTGCACTATTGGCAAGTGTGATAGGTGTGAGCAATGAAACGGCAGAAAGAAAGTGAAACACGGCTATGATGACATCGACTAACACGCAACTCAGTCTTCACTCGGGCGCTGTTCCGGCTTGGCCGAAACGTGTTTACCCGCTTATCGCGCTCCTGATCGCGATTGGCTCACAGGACGTTTCCGCTCAAACGGCGAACGTTGTTTCCAGCTATGGCCCGATTAACCAGGACGTCACCTTTGAACAAATTAAAGCTTCGCGTATGGCCGTGAAAGCCGACCGTGCGCGCGAGCACATGACATTGTTGAACACGCGATACGACCTTTCGAAAAAAGTCAGCAGCGAGGTTTTCCTGTCAGGAGGGAAACCCGTTCCGGTGGGGCCGACAGCCAGACTTCAAAGCATGACGTGGGAACAATTCGACAAACTGACGCCCGACCAAATCAAAGAGCGGGGGCTCTTTCCGTATAAGCCCCTTCCGTTTGCAGACCACGCGGAGGGCGGGATGCTCTTTCCGCCCATGATCACCAATGTTCTTCCACGTCTGGCGCGTTTCGATCTGGACTTCGATTTGCCCGAGCACTTTCTTCCCGATCCGGCCCCGGCCATTTATCTGACCACCCGTCCCGACCTCGCCGATGTGGCCAAAGGTCGGCTGATCACCATCGATAATTACTATGAGATTTTCAACGGCGTGTTAAACCCCAAACAGCTTGAAGGTTTGCGGCTCCTTGTGACGCAGTTTCCGCAGCAGCAGTTCAACGCGACCGAAGACCGCCGAACAGACCGGCCCAGTTTGGGAGTGACCTGTTTCGATTGTCATGCCAACGGCCTCGCCAACGGTGCCAACCATCTGGTGGGCGACATCCGGCCTCAGGAATTCCGGCATCGGATCAAGACGACTACGCTGCGAGGTGTCAACATCCAGCGCCTGTTCGGTTCGCAGCGGGCACTCAAGACGGTGGAGGACTTCACCGAATTCGAACAGCGCGCCGCCTACTTTGACGGCGACCATTGCATGGCGGCCAAAAAAGGGGTCAATGTCCTAGAACGCGGGTCCCAGGTGCACTTTATGGCGGAATTCATGGCTCTGCTTGATTTTCCGCCGGCCCCCAAACTCAACATTTATGGTGAACTTGATTCCACGAAAGCCAGCCCGAACGAACGGCGCGGTGAAGCGCTCTTCAACGGCAAGGCCCGTTGCAACGCATGCCACTCGGCCCCCTATTACACCGACAACAGCATGCACGACCTGAAGGCGGAGCGCTTCTATAAGCAGGAAATGGCCAACGGCATGATGATGGCCCACGACGGAAACATCAAAACGTTCCCGTTAAAGGGCATCAAAGATTCTCCGCCCTATCTGCATGACGGGCGCTGTCTGACGTTGGAAGACACCGTCGAGTTTTTCAACCTGATCCAGCAGCTGCGCCTGAAGCCTGATGAGAAGCAAGACCTTGTCGCCTTCATGCGCTGTCTGTGATGCGACCTACAGGACCCGGCATCCTCGGACCCTGTAGCCCAAGCCTTGCTGAAACTGATTCATCCGGTGTGAATGAGGAGTTCGATCATGAAAAGACGTGATCTTTTGAGTCAAGCCGTGGCCTTCGCG
Organism: uncultured Lentisphaeraceae bacterium; assembly: GCA_964612775.1. Taxonomy (GTDB): domain Bacteria; phylum Verrucomicrobiota; class Kiritimatiellia; order RFP12; family UBA1067; genus DAOPZC01. The sequence goes on along the minus strand of CAZTDL010000219.1, from coordinate 2,223 downwards.
GCATGGACAAGTTTGCGGTCATCACCGGCCGGAGCCGCTGAGGCCGATCCGTTCGTAGCTCCCCCGATTTGGCCCGAGTTCGGACCCGCGCCCGCGGAAACCCGCAAGGGCGACATGCTCTACCGTGCGCTCGGGCGCACCGGCGAAAACATCTCGGCGTTCGGACTGGGTGGCCACCACATCGGCGTCGTGAAGGAGGAGCAGGACAGCGTCAAGCTCATCCGCTCCGCCATTGATCGGGGCATCCCTTTCATGGACAACTGCTGGGACTACCATAACGGCAAGAGCGAGGTGTGGATGGGCAAGGCCCTGTGCGACGGGTATCGTCAGAAGGTCTTCCTCATGACCAAGATCGACGGGCGCACCAGGCAAGCCGCCGCCCGCCAGATCGATGAATCGCTCAAACGGCTGCAAACGGATCACGTCGACCTCATGCAGATCCACGAGAACTTGCGCATGGAGGATGCCGACCGCTGCTTTGCCGAGGGCGGGGCTATCGAAGCCCTCGAGGAAGCAAAGAAGGCTGGTAAAATTCGCTTTATCGGTTTCACCGGACACAAGGACCCCATCGTCCATAATCGGATGTTGGACATCGCCGCCGAGCACGCTTTTCATTTCGATAGCTGCCAGATGCCGCTCAACCTGCTCGACGCCAACTTCCGGAGTTTCGCCCGGCATGTCGTCCCGCGTCTCCTCAAAGAGGGAACCGCCGTTCTCGGCATGAAACCGATGGCCAGCGGCGCGATCGTCAAGAACAAGATCGCCACGCCGAAGGAGTGTCTCACCTACGCCCTCACGCTTCCGACCTCGGCCGTAATCACCGGTATCGAGAGCATGGATGTGCTCGAACAGGATTTGGAGATCATGAAAGAATTCAAGCCGCTCGACGTCGGGCAGATGCGCGAAATGCTTGCCCGAACCAGGGAATCCGCCCGGAACGGCGCTTACGAGAAGTTCAAGACCGCCACCCGGTACGACGGCACCGCCCTCCACCCCGAAGGGCTGGGCTAAGGCGCGTGGTTTCATACGCTGAGTAATCAATTCGAGCCGTTTTATGGGAGAACTTCACACTTGTAGGTTCTACCCCATATCCAAATGGTTGGAATGGAAGAGGACAATCCGAAACGGGAGATAATAGGCGGTTGACTGCCGTATCCACCCTATGCGGATGATTTTTCACAGGAACAGCATCAGTATGGACCGTTCCAGGAAATAACAGACGCTCAGAAAAAATGAAGAAAGGTGACCCTATGAAGAGGACAGACAGATGGATAAAGATTGCGGTGTTCGCGGGCCTTGGATTGGCTGTTATGGCGTGGGCTGCCGAAAGTCAGGATGCCAAACCGCCGCCCCCCATTCACATCGACATTCCCGTGAAACTGGAAAAGGCGAACGTGGTGTTCAACCTGGACCATCTGGTGTTTACGGGTGACCTGCCGCTGGGCCTTAAAGCCATGAGCCAGTTTGCCAAGCGGTTTGCCGAGATGGGTGTTGAGGGCCAGATCATCGGCGTGTTTCATAGCGAGGCGGCGCATCTGACGCTGAATGACAATGCTTACAATGTCTATCGCAATGTCACCACCGGCAATCCCCACAAGGGTCTACTGGCCGACCTTGTGAAGCAAGGCGTACAGATCGAAGAATGCGCGGTCTCCATGAAAGCACACCACTGGGGCAACGAAGATTTGTTGCCGGGAGTGAAAGTCAACGGCGGCGCATTGGTGCGCGTGATCCAGTTGACCCAACAGGGATACGTCCAAATACAGCCGTGAACCCCAGGCTGAAGAAAGAAAAAGAGGAATCGTTATGGCACTCATTTTTGAATGCATCCAAACCGACGGCATCGCCGAACTGTCTTATCTGGTCGGAGATGATTCCGAAGGCGTGGCGGCCGTATTTGACCCACGCCCGGACGTGGAGTGCTACATTCAGCTCGCACGCGAGAAGCGGGTGTCGATCACGCATATTTTTGAGACGCACATCCATGCCGATTTCATCAGCGGTGCGCGAGAGCTTTGCGCACGTGTGGAGTCGGCTAAGATCTATCTGAGTCCCGAGGGCGGTGCCCGATACGGCTTTGACCACGAGAAGATCAAAGACGGAGACCGCTTCTCGTTCGGCTCCGTCATCGTGACGGTCAAGCATGCACCCGGACACACGCTGGAACTGGTTGCCTATCTTCTTGCGGAAGAAGATCACCCGGACGCGCCCTGGGGCGTACTC
>CAZTDL010000218.1:0-7058 GCA_964612775.1 uncultured Lentisphaeraceae bacterium | reverse complement strand
CGGAAAAATGATCGAAGATCACACGTCATCGGATCATGCGCCAGCGACGCAACGCGCCGCACCTCGTTTTTTTGATTTTTCCCTTTTCCTTTGTCATGCGGTTCGTTCTATGCTTAAATCTCATCCATTATTAACCAAGGAGTTATCATGAAAACGTTGATCGCCGGATTGTCGTTGTTATGCCTCTTGAACGTTACTGCCGCAGAGATGACCGTGAAAAACGTTCCCGTGCGGCCCTCGGAAAAAATCAACCTTTTCAATGGCAAAGACTTTTCAGGCTGGACGAAGGTGATCACGGACGAACCCGGCAGTGACCCCGACACCACGTGGACGATCACGCAGGGTGTTATCCGCTGCACGGGCAAACCGTTCGGATATCTGGCAACACAGCAAACGTATGCGGATTACCAGCTGCATGTGGAATACCGCTGGTACGCCCCCACCGACAAGGACAATAGCGGTGTATTCGTTTTGAAAACAGGCCCCGATAACTTCTTTCTCCCAAAAGCCATCGAGAACCAACTCAAAAAAGGTTGTGCGGGCGATTATGTGCTACTGTCACAGGCGACAATGAACGGGCTCACGAATCCCAAGAACCTTTTGGTTAAAAAATCGGCTGATTCCTCCGAGAAATCGGATGGCGAATGGAACAGTGTTGACGTCATCGTCAAAGGAAATACGGTTCAGACCACGATCAACGGCGTACTGCAGAACAAGGGTACGGATGCTTACACCGACGCAGGGCAGATCTGTCTGCAAAGTGAAGGCGGCGCAATCGAATTTCGAAACGTTACGATCGCGCCGCTTCCCTAAGAACGCCACAGGCCATCATTACCTTTTTGTAACGACTGCCGTCTTGTTGTCTCATCCTTATTTTTGTACTATTAAAACGTTGCCTGAGTTAACGGGCATAGCGCTTAAAGTGCGCAAGAGTAAGGAGTCTACAATGAAAAGCATGTTGATGGTTGCCACGATGGTTGCAATGACGTTCTCATTCGTAGGGTGCAAGAAGGAAGAGACGAACGGCGAGAAGCTTGACGCGGCCATCCAGTCCGCAAAGCAAACAACTGATGCCGCCGCCAAGGATGCCAACGCATCAGCCGGCGACCTGCAGAAAAAGCTCGATGGCGCGCTGAAGAAGTAATTCGGCTCTCATCTGTTTCAAGACCGGCGGCAGATTTGCCGCCGGTCTTCTTGTTTTTACACTTGGACGATCTGCTCCGCTGTATTAACCTGTTGTCCATGAATACACCTTCACCCATTTTGAAAATCGGCGTGCTGGGCTCTGGCTCCGGCTCGAACATGCAATCGGTGCTCGACGCCATCAAAGACGGAACGTTAAACGCCGAGATGCGACTCGTTCTCTCGGATGTCGCGGACGCGAAAATCCTCGACCGTGCCAAGAAGCACAATATCCCGTGCGGTTGGCTGGACTGTGCCCCCTTTAAAACCAAGCTGGACGGCGAGGCGGAACAACGCTGCATCACATTGCTCAAAGAGCACGATGTGAACACCGTGATTCTTGCGGGTTTCATGCGTATCGTGAAGCAGGGAATGCTCACTGCTTTTCCGTACCGCGTACTGAACATTCACCCCGCACTGCTTCCAGCCTTTCCGGGCGTACAAGCATGGGCGCAAGCGCTGCATTACGGGGCAAAGGTGGCGGGTTGTACCGTCCACTTCGTAGATGCGGGAACCGATACCGGTCCCGTCATTGTCCAGCGCGCAGTCCCTGTGCTGGAAGGCGATACGCCGGAAACCCTGCACGCACGTATCCAAGTCGAAGAGCACAAAGCCTACCCCGAGGCCTTGCGGCTGCTTTCTGAAAACAGGCTTTCCGTTGAAGGGCGACGCGTAATAATAGCGTAGGCTGGGGTTTTGACGCCCAGCCTACGGAAATACGCATTCGAAGAATCGTCTAACGTCTATTCGACCGCAACAAGAGGCTGTTCCTCGGCAGGAACAGGGGGAATCTCCGTCACTGTTTCTGCCAAAACCGGTTCATCCGCAACAATCGCTTCCGCCGCCGTTTCAACAACCGCCTCAGGCGAAGCCGTAACAGGTGCCGATGATTCCACCAGCGGCTGCGTCATAGCCGCAACCGCAGAGTCTTAACGCCGCCCCCCTTGTTGTTGTCCGCCTGCCTGTTTTTCGCTCGGCAAGAAATGAAACGCGGGGTACTCCAGCGGAGCGCTCAACACATCATTGTAAAATTCGATGACATGCCCCTGCTCCACCAGCCAGGCGAGCTGTACCAGAATCTCACGCATCTTGTCCGCCTCGCCGCCTGCGAGAGCGGTGACCATTTCAACTTTGGTGCAAGCCGGATGCGCGTTTACGAAGACCAACACATCGCGCAACGTCTGTACCGCATGATCAGGATCAAGCGGCGCTGCCGGCTTAAGCATCGCGAAATCAGGTCCTTTTGCATCGTTCACACGAAACAAATACAGTTTGCGATGACGAAACGCCCCGCGCAACGCGAAGAACAGCGAAGCCGGAAAACGACGTTCGCGATTCAGCGTATCTTTGAAAGCGAAATAAAGCGAACGGCTCGTCGTCTGCATCGCGACCGCCGCCGTACAAATCAGATGCTTCACGCTGGCGATCTGTTCAGGCAGAATCTCGCGCATAAACACCAGCTCCGCCACGTCACGCTCCATCGGCGGGGCCTTCGGCGCGGGCTCGCTATCCGTAACGGCCTCAGCCGCAGCATCACCTTCCGCAGAAACCTCTACCGGCACAGGATCAGCCGCAGTAGGTGCGGCCCCCTTACGACGGTAGATCTTTTTCTTGGTGCACTGCTGACGCCACTGCTCAATCACCTCAGGTTCGCGGACCGTCTCGATACGTGACCGATACACTTCCTCCGACATGTCCGGATAGCGCGTCCGCAACATTTCGTGAACTTTGGAATTAAAGCTGTGATGATTCGGGGGCCCTAACAGCACACCGCTCAGACCACACCGAGCCACACACACGAACTGTCCGGAGGGCGGCTCGCACGCGACATCTTCAACGTCAAAAAAATCATCCATATGGCGGTTGACCAAATGAGCGCGAATCTCATCTTCGGAAAGCGCCGGCATACCGCACACCTTACACTGGAACAACTGCAGCTGCTGATCCTTCGCGGGTTCAACGCGAATCAGGCATGAAGCGGGATTGTCCAAAAACAGCCACGCGATGCCACGCAGAGGAAACGCGCGATGTGACGTCTGAATGCGCCGGATCACGGCACCCAGTGCCTTCTGCTCAGGCAGAACTCGAATCTCGAGCGGCAGCGGCGGATACTCCGGACGCGGCGGGCGAAAATCGCGACGCTCTGGACGTCCGCCGCGATCCTGGTACGGCACGCTCTCGGGACGTGCGCTGTTGCGCAAATCGGCCACGGCAGCATGCGATTCGGGACGGGGCATCTCAGCCCCGGGGCGAGGGCCTCGGTCAAATTCCCGGCGCGGCTTACGATCAGGCTTCCGATGCTCGCGATCAGCAAAATCGCGTCGCGGACGGCGGTCACGACCAGAGTCGCGACCACCATGACGACCTTCGCCGTCCTCAGCCCCCTCGAGCCGTTCGTTTTGATAGCGTTGGATATTCGCATCCGGAGATGTACGCGCCCAACTCGGCGCAAAATTCAGATCCAACACAATCCCGCCGTTGTCCTGCTCTGCAGGTTTCGACTCTTCGTTCTCGCTCATGGTTTGAACATCTTACCTTTTGTCTGACCGTACGGTCAATGTGATTTATCAAACCGCACCGGCAGCGACAGCAGCCAGCAATCCGCCGTTCAGCAAGATTGTTTTCTGTCGTCCGCTCAAGTCCGTTGAAGCCGTAAACACAGTACCCCTCGTTACATTCTTAACCGTCACCTTACCGTTGCCCGATACCGCTTCGCGCAAGCCCTCGACCTCCAACTTGTCACCCTTTGAGATCGTCTCGTAGTCCTCAGGATGGTCAAAGATGAAAGGCACGATACCGAAATTGATCAAATTCGCGAGATGGATACGTTCGACGCTCTTGGCCAACACAGCCTTCACGCCCAAATACATCGGGCACATCGCCGCATGTTCACGGCTCGACCCCTGCCCGTAGCTTTCGCCCGCAACAACAACGTTGTGTAACCCCGCATCTCGGTTTGCCGAGGCGTTCGCGTGAAAAGAGGCATCCACATGTTCGAAGACGTACTTCGAATATTGCGGCACATTGGAGCGATACTTGAGACGCGCTCCGGCCGGCATGATGTGATCAGTGGTAATTTTGTCGCCGACCTTAATGACCGCCACGCCGTTGAGCTTCTCGGGCAGCGGTTGCCCGGCCGGCACCTTCCCGATATTCGGGCCGCGAACAATCTCGGTGTCCGGCAGACCTTTTCCCGCAGTCTCGCGCAACAGAAACATGCTGTCATCGAGATCAAACATGGCCGGCTCAGAAACGGCAGCCGGGACTGCCCCGCACGTACGCGGATCGGAAAAAACGCCCGTCAGCGCGGCCGCAGCGGCCGTCTCGGGGCTCACCAAAAAGACCTGCGCGGACTGCGTCCCCGAACGTCCCTCGAAATTCCGATTGCTGGTGCGCAAACTCACCGTTTCGGTCCCCGGCGACATGTGGTTGCCGATGCAGAAACCGCAAGCATTCTCGAGCATGCGAACCCCTGCCGCCACAAGATCCGTCAGAAGGCCCTCTTTAGCCAACATCTCCACCACCTGACGCGAACCGGGCGCCACACCGACTTCCACGTCTGAATGAATCTTCTTACCGCGCAACATCAGCGCCACCGTCTTGAGGTCGCGGTAAGAGGAATTTGTACAGGATCCGATCAGCACTTGGTTGACTTTCCGCCCTTCCATCGAAGCGATGGTCGCGATGTTTCCCGGCGAATGCGGACACGCGGCCATCGGCTCTACCGCGCCCAAATCAATTTCATATGTCGCGTCATACACGGCCCCCTCGTCAGAAACCAGCTCGATCCAATCCTTTTCTCGTCCCTGCGCCTTCAGGAACGCCAGAGTCGTCCCGTCGCTCGGAAAAACCGAGGTCGTCACACCCAATTCCGCCCCCATATTCGTGATTGTCGCGCGCGCAGGAACACCGAGACTGGCAACGCCGGGACCGGCATACTCCAGCACGCGGCCCACATTGCCCTTCGTTCCGTACTTGGAAAGCACTTTCAAAATCACATCCTTGGCGGAAACGCCGGGCTTGAGAGCCCCTGTCAGACGCACCAGCGTCACTTTCGGACAGGTCAAATAGAAAGGGCCACCGCCCATCGCCACAGCAACGTCGATGCCCCCAGCGCCGATCGCAATCATGCCGATGCCGCCCCCCGTAGGCGTATGGGAGTCACTGCCCAGCAAAGTTGCGCCCGGCTTACCAAACCGTTCGAGATGAAGTTGGTGACAGATGCCGTTGCCGGGCCGCGAAAACACGACGCCGTAACGTTGCGCCACACTCTTCAGATACGCATGATCATCCGCGTTCTCGAAACCGACCTGAATCGTGTTATGGTCCACATAGCTCACGGCCAAATCCGCCTTCACACGAGCAATGCCCATACTCTCGAATTGCAGATAAGCCATGGTTCCGGTTGCATCTTGCGTCAGCGTCTGGTCGATACGGATCGCCAATTCTTTGCCGGGAACCAATTCGCCTGAAACGCGGTGGGCCGAAAGGATTTTTTCAACAATGTTCTGTGCCATGCGGTTCTTCCTTTTGAAAACCGCTATGGTGCAAGAAATCCCGTTCCGCAACAAGCCCAAATTTCAGATTTGCGTGTAACGGTGTATCGGAGACATCCCCGACCGGTTGTTTCACCGACGTATGCAGTCCGATACGCTTTGCATATTTGCCGACATCCCGAGCGAAGAACCGATTCACGCGTTTTGGACAAAAGGAGCGGACAAACGAAAAAGGCGGTTCGTCCGCAGAAAGAAAAACCCGGCATTCACGACCGGCCCGGATGGTCTATTTCAACACGGTCAAGCGCCATCGGAACCGACCAGACGATCCTCACATAACGTATTCCCTTCGGCGGTGTGAACGTGTAATCCACCTGCGTCTGACGATAGTGCTCGCCGCGGTGAGGCGGAGCACGATGCGCTTTCTCTGAACGTTTCGAGGGGGACACCGGTAAAAAGGCCTCCCCGTCTGACGAGACAAGGATGGCCGGATCAACAACAGGTCCCTTTGCCGTCGTGAAAAACGCCGTCAAACGCACCTCGCGCACGGGACCCGCCACCGCGTAACTGAGCCAATCGTTGGTGGTGCCGCATACGCGGAAAAGGTGTTCCGCATATCGCGCGTTATAGGTGTTATCGAGGGTAAGCCCGGCCGACTGTCCCGCCACCCGAGACAGGTCGGAAAACTCGTCCACTTGGCATATTTCCCGGACATAAACAGGGCCCACCACGTTCGAAACAGGCGGCTTGCCGCCGGCATTACGTGCCGTTACGCGATAATACCAAACCTCGCCAGCGTTCGCCGTTTCATCGCTAAACAAAGGGCGATAGGCGACCTCGGAATCCGACACCATCGTTTTCAGCATCAGCCACGGTCCTGTCGCGGATGCGGCGCGTTCGACGTCGTACCCTTCTGCGCCGGCGGAACCCCGCCATGAGAAAATCGGCACATCCTTGAACGGCAGTAATTCCGGCGCGTCGGGGGCTGACACAGGCGGAACCGACCTTTTCCGAATGCGGAATGCCGCATCCCGCATTTCGCGCATAATCCCGATTTCAGCTTGAGCATCGCCGCACGCAAAACCGGGGAAATGATACGACCACACACTCGGATACGTAAAAATCTGGTGCCAGAAAAAGCCGCCGTTCCTGTTATGAAAATACATGCTCCACAGGAGAGCACCGGACACGCCGTCCGTGTCGATGCAGGCATCCAAAAAGGTTTTGAGATTGCCTTCTACGTTCTCGCGGGTCAGAACCTTGTTGTCAATATACGGGCCGAACTCGCCCACAAAGAAAGGCCGTTGACCTTTGATCAGTTCGGCCTCGCGTTGGACGGCCGCGGTCCAATTTGTTCCCGACTCTTTGTAGTCGGTGTAG
>CAZTDL010000217.1:0-7104 GCA_964612775.1 uncultured Lentisphaeraceae bacterium | reverse complement strand
AATCGTTAAAGTCCCCCGCCACTAATATTGCCGCAGCCGGATTGGCGAACAAACGCTTGTCCAAATACGTGCGAACCGCCAAAGCCTCTTTGCGTCTGATTTCATCACCTGTTTCTTTTTTTCCGAGTTGTGACTTCCAGTGGTTAACAAGCACTGTTAAAGGCTTTTCCGAAAACATAAAGTCGCAAACCAGAACCTCACGTTGCCCGGATACGCCAAGAAGCCAATTTGTCGTGATCGGGGCACAATTGGCCAACATCGCCACGTCGATACCGCGTTTCTCGCAACCGTCACGATGCACGATAACAGGCAATTCATAGGCATGACGCTCCTTCAAGGTCCAAGCGAGATCCGTCAACACACGCCGATTCTCAATCTCGGTCAGACACAACACGTCTGGACGCATCTGAAAGATGATGTCTGAAAGGTGTTGCAGTTTCAACGCATAGCGCGCATCAGTCCAACGCATCCAACCGTGAGGCGTAAAACCGTCATCGCCTTCATTCGACGGATCATCCAGCGTATCGAACAGGTTCTCCACATTCCAGCTAGCAACGACAACCTTGTCCGAAGCCCCCCATGATCCTCCCGCAACCAAAATGAACGCCAGTGACAACAACCGTTTCACGACGCCCCTGCCTCCAAGGCAGGAGCCCCATCCAGACGCATCGCCGCATCGCCTTGAACACCAACGCCCATCCCGGCAAGGCCCGCGATCATCGCCGCATTGTCGCCACAGAACCGAGGTTCCGCCAACAATAACCGCACACCTGCGGCCTCAGCCACTTCCGCAAGCCGTTCGCGCAACCGCCGATTGAGCGACACGCCTCCGCCCACGGCAAGCGCGCGATAGCGCCCATCTCTCAGCGCCAGCGCACAACGATCAGCCAAGGCATCAACAATCGCCTCCTGATACGATGCGACAATCTCCGCCACCTGCGCATCATTCTCAGGCAAGTGGTCGCGCAGACGGTACATCAGCGATGTCTTGAGGCCGCTGAAACTCACGCAAAGTTCTGCGCGCAACTGGCCAAGCGCAGGATTTCCTGGACGCGGACGACCTTTTGGAAAGGTCACCGCGTCACGACGCCCCGCTTGACGCGCAATATGATCGATCGCAGGCCCGCCCGGATAACCGAGTCCCAACAACTTAGCGGCCTTATCAAAGGCCTCACCGGCCGCATCATCCAATGTTTGACCGATAATCCGATACGACCCCGGTTTTGGAATGTCGACCCAACATGAGTGTCCGCCCGACACAACCAGCGCCAACAAGGGACCGACCTCGCAGGGATCAGGTGCGTTCTGACTTAAAAAAACAGAATGGATATGCGCTTCAATGTGGTTGATACCGATCAAGGGCTTATTCAATCGCAAAGCTAAACCTTTGGCGGCAGAAAGCCCGACAATCAGAGAACTGGCCAAGCCCGGCCCATACGTAACGGCTACGGCATCAATCCGACCCCACCACACAGGATCAATTTCAGGTGCACAGGCCCCAGGCGCGAATGCGTGACACATCGCTTCTCGGATCACACCGGAAATTTTTTCCACATGACTGCGAGAGGCAATCTCCGGCACAACGCCGCCATACGGTTGATGCAGAGGCACCTGGCTGAACACTGCACTCGACAAAACCGTACGCCCGTTTTCAACAACCGACGCCGCCGATTCATCGCACGACGTTTCAATTCCCAGCACAACCATGGAACTTCACACTCCCCGTTCAACCGTTATTCAGTACCCGCTTATTCTTCATGAGCACTTCTTTTGCCCGCTCAAGCTGTACATCTTTAATACCCGAATCCGCTTTTGCCGTTACCGTCCCGCCGATATTCGCAGACCGTTCTTGGACCATTCTCTCCATCTGAACCCTTCGCCATTCAGACGGCGGCACAACAACCTCGACATCCGGATCAATTCCTACCCCATGGATCAGCTTACCGCCCGGCGTATAATAGTAACCCGTCGTAAGTCGAAGCGCACAGTCCGGACGCAAGGCTAACTTGATCACGCTTTGCACGGAAGCCTTGCCATATGTCCGTTCACCCACAAGAACAGCCCGCTTATGCGCCTGAAGCGCACCGGCCATAATCTCAGACGCACTCGCACTTCCACCGTTTACCAGCAGAACGAGCGGCAATTCGGCAAACCGTTGTTCGCACGGTCCAGCCGTAAAGCGTTGAAGAGGTTTCTCGCCGTCCCGCCCGCGTACAGCCACAATCTCGGTCCCTTTCGACAAAACTTGTTCGGTGACTCCAACCGCCGACTCCAGAAGACCGCCAGGGTTATCGCGTAAATCGACGATCAAGCTTGTGAGATTCGCTTTTTCGAGTCCAATCAAAGCGCGGGCGAAATCCTCTGCGACGGGCTCATTGAATTGGGTGATGCGCAAATACCCGACGCCGTCCCCCAAATCGCGAACGCCTTTCACACTTGGCACCTTGATATCATCGCGCACCAGCGACATATCCATCTTCTCGCCGTTGGCACGCTCAAGGGTCACCTTCACCGTTGACCCTTTTTCACCGCGCATCGCGTTGACCACCTGATCCAGCGACACATCATTCAGTTTCTTTCCATCCACCGCTGTAATGGTGTCTCCGGCCTGAATACCGGCCTTGAAGGCAGGGGAATCCTCAATGGGCGCAATCACTTTGACGCCGGCCTTGTCAACGCCCACGCTCACACCGATACCGCCGAAACTGCCGCGTGTTTCCTCCTCTAGTTGCGACAAAGGTTCAGGCGGAAGAAAAGAACTGTTGGGATCCAATTCCGACAGCATGCCGTCAATCGCGCCGTAAACAACTTCGCGGAACGACTTTTCTTCAACATAGTTCCGACGCACCAACAGCATCGCCTCTGTCAGCAACGCCACATCGTCAAAAGCCGCAGCCTCATCATTCGCCTTGGAGGAGGATACTGAAAGATGCTCAGGCGAAGGCTCTCGTGTCCCGAACGAGGCGCACCCGCCTACCGATAGGGCACACAGAACCGTCACCACACATCGAACCCGGTTACGGACGTTACCTTGACCACAAGAAAAGAAAAACATAATCCGCGCCCCTTATACCCCTCTCACCAAAACTTCCACCAATGCTTGGTCTCTGGCCTTTCCTCATTCGTCATTTCGCCGTACAACGATTTGACCCGTTGGGATGCGGAAATCTCAGGATCCAGCAGAGAGTTTCGTTCAACAACCTCAACGCTATTCGGCAACGACCATAAAACCGTTCGGATAAAGGCATCCTGTGTGGAACGATGAACCACGGTCACCTCTCCGTTTGGCGCAATATCCAGTTTCGGCGGCGTTCCCCGCATCAGCGTTCCCAAATCAATGGAATCCCAGATACGAGACCCAGGCGAATCCTCGATCCGCAAAAAAAGCCGATCCGCTTGATTGCGGTACCAATAGACCAACTTAAACTGACGCTTGATGTCCGGCAGTTTAACAAACATCTGCATACCTTCTTTCACCGAAATGCCAGGCACCACATCAAAGCTCTTTTTTACCGATTCGTAGCGCATCCCTTTATGAACAATCACAAGGCGAACGATGTATTTACCCTCTTGAAAAAGAGAAAACCATTTGTCTAATTCGACCTTGTATTGGAAAGACTGTCCAGGCGGCAATTTGAACGAGCCGGCCAGCGATTCAGGATTGAACGGCTCTAAATTATTATACTGCCCACCTTTTGTGATCTCCACAAACAGGGAATCATGCGCATCCGAGCCCCCGACTTGAATCAGATCGCGGGTCGCATTCAAAGCCTCAAGTTGAACCAACACAGGTTCACCGACGACAAAAGCCGTATAAGCAAGCTTCATGTTGACTTCGATCTGCTGCGCCGCCACCGGACCGACACACAGAAAACCGCCCATGACCACCACCCACACGAAATTCCATTTTATAGAACACATAACGCACGCTCCTTCGGACATATTGCACCGCTTTTTTTGCTCGGCAACCGGATGGTCAAACCGTCATAGCTCACCCGCACCGTTGGCGGCATTTGCGCTTCCAGCTCCGAATGATCCAGATCATGACACAAATGAATCAGATATGAGGTTTTCGCACCGATCTTTTCCAACAACGCCAAACTCTCTTCAACACATATATGCGACGGATGCGGTTTATAACGCAACGCATCAAGAATCATCACATCGCAGCCCGCAACTTTTTTTACGGTCGCATCCGGCATTGCATGGCAATCAGGAACATATCCAATCCGTATGCCGTCATGCTCCACCAGATACCCCGTCATTTTGCGGCCATGCCGCACGTCCAACGGCGTCAAAAAAGAATCCCCCACCTGGAACCGTCCCGTGACCGCAATGAAATCCACCAGCGGGCGATAGAGTCCACTCGGCGAAGGCCTATTACCGATATAGTTAAACACACGCTGAACCTCAGCCAACGTCTCCGCATCTCCGTAAGCGGGAATGACGCCTCCCTTAAGCGTGTTAAACCTACGAATGTCATCAAAACCGAAGATGTGATCCGCATGCGCATGCGTAAAAGCAACCGCATCGATCCACTCGATCCCCGCATCCAAGACCTGTTGACGAAAATCCGGCGGCGTATCAATAACAAATGCCGTTGTCTCCGTTTTCACATACAGACAGGTCCGACGCCTCGTATTATGTGGATCATCCGACATGCACACCGGACAGTGACAACCGATCATCGGTATGCCAACCGATGTTCCGGTTCCTAAAAATGTCAATTCAATAGACATCGTTTAAATGATATCACAAGCCGTTGTCGCACGACACTCTCAATCCTGCGGGAGTCCTCGCCACAAGAAACCTTAAACGATACGACGCTCCCCCCATCCCCTCCCCATCGGCCGTTTCAACAGCAACCGCAGACAGAGCAACGTTTTATAATCGCCGCTTTTCACCCAAAGCGGAGAGAACGGACTCACGACCCGGGATGCACAAACGGCTGCTTCTCGGCACACAGCGGACATGCGGCAGGTTCCCAGACTTCCGGCGACATTTTCAGCAGCGAAAAGGTCGGATATTCAAATTTCGCCAAACCCGCACTACGGTCCACAAGAACCAAAACGGCAACAACCGCAGCGCCCGAAGCTTTCACCAGATCAATGGTCTCTTGCACGCGTCCGCCACGCGTAATGACATCTTCAGCCACCACATAACGCTCCCCCGGCTTTATAGTGAACCGTCGCATAACCAATTTGTTATCCTGCTTTTCAGCAAAGACACATTTTGTATCCATGGCACGCGCCACCTCATGCCCGACAAGGATGCCGCCCAATGCGGGCGAAATCACGCCATCAACCTTGCCGACATCCATCGCGCCCGACATGCGCATAACAAGTGCGTCACAAAGTCGTCCCGCAATACGCGGATAACGTAAAACATTGGCACACTGAAAAAAACGGTTGCTGTGCAAACCTGATCGCAGTTCAAAATGCCCGTTCAATAAGGCACCCGTTTCTTCCAGAACCTTCAGGATATCACGCTCGTTCATCATGTTCTCCTTGTTTGACAAAACCCATGTCATTATATCAATCTGCCATTTTCCAACATCACCCGACGTCCCATGCGCTGCGCACACGTTTCGGCATGTGTAACAACGATTAACGTCGTGTGTTCCTCAACGTTCAGCTCCAATAAAAGGTCGATCAACGCCTGTGCGGCCTTCTGATCCAACGCACCCGTAGGTTCATCGGCCAATACAAGACAAGGCGACATCACCAACGCCCGCGCGACCGCCACGCGCTGCCGCTCGCCGCCGGACAATTCTCCCGGAAAATGCGTCAGGCGTTCTCCCAATCCCACGCGCACGAGCAGGTTTTTGGCACGCTCGGCCGTATCCGCCAAGGATGAACCGCCCCATACGGGAACCAAAACATTTTCGAACGCCGTCAGTTGCGGCAGCAAATGATGTGCCTGAAAAACAAAACCGACCTCGCGGTTGCGAAAAGACGCGCGCGCCACCTCATTTAACCCGCCCAATTCACGTCCGTTCACACGGACCTCACCGCTATCAGGCCGATCCATTGCGCCTATTAACTGCAGGAGTGTGGTTTTGCCTGAACCGGATGGGCCCGTCACAGCCACACTCTCGCCCGCGCTCACGTGCAACGACACGCCACGCAAAACCTCGGTCGGAACCCCCTCTGAAGCCTGAAATGTTCTGACCAAGTCCTTTACCAGCACATCAGCGCCCGTACTCATTGAGTTCCTCCCGCAATACACACCACAGCCTGATCAGCCACACACGTCAATATTCCGTTCTCGCCAACGGAGAGCCCGCGCACATCATCACCGAGCGATACGCGCACCACCGGGGATTCGGCGTCGGCCAACATGCACACAGAACCGCCTGACAACGCATAAAGCACACCGCGACTAGTCACCAATTGGTCCACCGCAGCACCAAGTGCGACACGACCAATCACTTTTAACGTTCCGTGGCCGATTCTGCAAAAAACGACATCACCTTCAGGCGTGCCCGCAGCAAACACGTCGTTGGAAATCTGGACAGGCGTAACAAACATTTCTCCCTGTGAAACAGAGATTACCGCATCCAGTGTCAACTGTTCGGCATGCACCACGGCCAAATTCCCCCTTCGTGTTCCAACCACGAGTCGGCCATCCGCCATGGCCAACACCCCCCCTGCCATTTGATCCTCGTCGCCAACCGACACAGAACCTTTCAAATGCCCATTTGCAACATCAAACACATACACCGCACCATCGCAATTTCCATAGGCAACACGACCTTGCCATACGGTCGGCTCGCCGTCACAGCGGTTGGTCGCATCGCCCTGCCAAATTAACAATCCATCACGACAACGTAAACAGATCAACTGACCATCTGCCTGCGAGACAAGCCAAAGGACTGGTTCAGCGCCAATGTTACCGATCAACGGCACCTGCTGGAAACGATACGGAGTAACATACGTCCATGCCGTTGCCCCCCCATCCACACGCAACGCGAACACCTGTCCGTCTTGAGAAGCGACAATAGCGAGATTCGACACGACAACCGCCCCCGCATCGAACAGCTGGTTCGAAAACGCGTTCTGCCAGAGCACCTTTCCCGTCGTCGACAAGGCAGTCACCCCTCCC
>CAZTDL010000216.1:0-7153 GCA_964612775.1 uncultured Lentisphaeraceae bacterium | reverse complement strand
AAGGCGTCCGGAAAGAGATCCGCCAGTTCAATCAGATAGCGCGACGCGATGAGATGCTGAATCCGCCGGTCCCAGTCTCCCGCGTCCATATAGCCGCCCCAAGCGTTCGTGACAACGCGGTCCGTCTTGCCCTTGACCAGGTTGCCGAAATTGTCCTTGTCGGTGCCTTTCGCATTCAGGCCGTTTTGGCTGTCCAGCAACCCGCAATCGGAATGATAAACCGTCACACCGCTCTCGGGACGGAAACAGACCGGACGCCGATAGGTCGTGTACGGCGGCCCCAACCCGACGCCGCTGCGCTGATGGTAGAAGCCCCGCGCCGACACATAAAAGGCGCGCCGCCAAACGTCATCCGCAATCTCAAAGGCATACGAGCAACCGAGACCGTCGATGCTGACCCGGTATAAGCCCGGGCGCGTCAGTGCCGTGAAGTCCATGATCCAGACATCCGCGCCCGTGTAGTTCCGCTTGTATGCGTCTTCCGGCTCGGAGGCCCGCACGGACGGCGCGACCGCGCCGCGGTAGACCTCTTGCCCGGCTTTGTCAAGTACGCGGAAAGCAAGGCCGGCGGGATACGCCACACTGCCGCCGCTGCCCAGCCAGCAGGAGAGAAAGGCGACCTTGGCCGGATCGTCGGGGCGAAACCCCAAATGGCTCACGTGAATCGCCTCACTGCGCTGACTCGCCGAATCGCAGGTAAACGACTGTTCCGGCAGCGTCCCGCCCACGAATCGGATACGATAGTGTTTACCCTCCTTAAACGGCCGAGGTCCCTTCAGATAGAGCACATGGCGAAGCGGCGCCAGATAAGGCCAGCCGTCTACGCGCGCGAAATCGGAAGGTTTTGTTTTGCGGAACACGCCGGTCGGCGCGGTCTCTTGAGCGTAGGCCGGATCGTCGTCTGAAACGATGCCATAGCTTGCCGCCAGATCCATCCACGCAATGTCCGGAAGTTTGCCCGCCACCACGTCCGGCGTATACACGAGACGTTCCTCTTTGCCGACCAGCCAACCGAGAAACTTCCCGTCCCGGCGGACCAACCGGTGTTGAGCCTCCTCTTCCACGACATCCCCAGACTGGCGCGCATAGGGAATCTGACGGCCGTATTCGACCGTCCCGTCCTGAACCGTAACGCCGAGCGTGTCGGCCGTGACCCGTCCGACATGCAGCACGCGCACGGCCTTGGCATCGGCTTCCGCCGCCCGGCCGTAAAAACACAACGCGCAAAAAAGAACGCACGCAACGGACACGCTGTTGAAAAACATCATCGGCCTCTCCCCCATGAACGCTATCCGAGACACACAAGGAAAGGGACGCCACCACACCCCGATGGACTGTCCGCAGGTTATAGAAGACAGAGGCAGGTTATCCGAAACAGGAGACGCTCGTCAAGAAAACGGGATGGAGCGGAAAAGAAGTGCCGCTTGCCTAAAAATCAGCCGCCCTTTATAGTTGCGATAAGGAGAGGTGTTATGACTAAGAAAAACATACTCGACGGACGCTGTGCGCGGGTCGCGGCGGGACTCTTGATCAGTTGCGCGATGGGCGCGCCGCAGGAAAAACCCAACGTTGTTTTTGTACTGGCGGACCAGTGGCGCGCGCAGGCGTGCGGTTACGCGGGCGACCCCAACCTGCGGGGACGGACGCCGAGCCTGGATCGACTGGCCGACGAAGGCGTGAATTTCACGCATGCGATTTCATGCTGTCCGGTTTGCACGCCCTACCGCGGCAGCCTCCTCACGGGCCAGTACCCGCTGAAGCACGGGCTGTTTCTCAACGACGTCTGTCTCGGCACCAACGCCACCTCCCTCGCGCAGGCCTATGCAAAGGCGGGCTACGATACGGCCTATATCGGCAAATGGCATGTGGACGGCCACGGGCGCAGCGCCTACATTCCGGCGGAGCGGCGGCAAGGTTTCGATTACTGGAAAGTGTTGGAATGCACACACAACTATAACCGGTCACCTTATTATGCAGGCAACGATCCCACCCTGCGCCAATGGCAAGGCTACGATGTTTTTGCGCAGACGGAAGACGCGCAGGCGTACATCGCCCGGCGCAACCGATCTTCCAAACCCTTTCTGCTGGTTCTCGCGTGGGGTCCGCCACACAATCCGTACGAAACGGCCCCCGACGAATACAAGCGCCTCTTCGATGCCGGAAACCTGGTCGTGCGGCCAAACGTGCAGGGCAATCCCCAAAAGGATCTCGCGGGCTATTATGCGCATATCGCGGCGATGGACGTCTGTCTCGGCAGGCTGCTGAAGACGCTCGACGAGGCGGGGCTGCGCACGAACACCGTTTTTGTCTTCACCTCCGACCACGGCGACATGCTGGGTTCGCAGGGAATGTCGCGCAAGCAGAAACCGTGGGACGAATCGATCCGCGTGCCGCTGCTGGTGCGCTATCCCGCCCTGCAAAACCGGTGCCGCGTGATCGACGCGCCCATCAACACGCCGGAGACCTGATGCCGACGCTGCTGGGCCTGTGCGGCATACCGGTCCCAGCCTCCGTTCAGGGCCAAGATTGTTCCGGTTGGCTGCGCGGAGCGGACGCGCCCGAAGACAATCCGGCACTCATCGCCTGTTTCACGCCGTTCGGCGAATGGACACGCGAACGGGGCGGACGCGAGTATCGCGGCGTGCGGACTCGCCGCTATACCTACGTGCGCGATCAAAACGGGCCATGGCTGCTCTACGATAACGAGACCGACCCCTACCAGCTCACAAATAAAGTCAACCAAACCGCGTCCGCCGCTTTGCAGACGAGGCTCGAAGGCGAGTTGCAAAAACTGCTCAAGAAAACAAACGACACGTTTCTGCCCGGCTCGGCGTATATCGCGGAATGGGGTTACGCCGTGGATAAATCCGGCACGGTGCCGGTCCGTTGAGGTGGCCGTCTCCGCTGCGTTTCGGCTCGGTTTGGTGTCACCGTTGGTGCGGTGCGGTTGAGTGCCTTTTTAATGCCGCCTCAGCTCGCCTGATATCCCGTAATGCAATCCAGAGAGGTCCTGCGGCAGCAGGTGCGAAGGCAAAATCAAACAGAAACCAAGTGTACGGGATTCCGCGAAGCGGAATACAAATGCCCGCTAAAACGGGAACCAAGGCGCACATGACAAGTCCGCACTGCACGATCCAGACATTCCGGAGAGGATCACGAATTGCCCCCGCGAAAAGGATTGCCAATACGATATGCGCGAAGGCGAGCCAATCATGCGCGTACAGCATGAAAGGATAATCTTTCTGCATTGTTTCCAGCCCGATAATCGCCCGTAACACAAAATCGTGTAACGTACCGCTTGGAACGGCATCACCCCACACCAAGTGAACGGCCATTTTCAATTCAGGCACCGCAGGCCACACCGTGATGCCTGACATGAGAAGGCCAAAGACAACGACCCCCAACATTATTTTTGCTCGTCTCACGTTGTTTCTCTTATGTAGGACGTCAGCAACCATCGGTCCCCTGAGCCGATGGCGAAAGGAGGTTCCGATGGACCGCCGTGTTCGGCCGTTCTCTTCTACTGTAGAGCCCCTTTCAGATAGGCGATCAGCAGATCAAACTGCTCAGAAACTCGCTTGGGGTCCCCTGGTGTTGAAATTGAGAAGAAGCTTCCCACTTTGAAGGTGCAATCCGCGCCGACGGGTGATGTCCCCGAAAGAGCGATCGATACTTTCGTGGGCAGTTTTCGGACATCGAACGTATAGAGGGCGTGCCAGTGACTTCCCCTCGTAAAGGACAATTGATTTTCCGATTGGGTTTCAAGAATGAAATCACACTTGGCGGCCCACGCATTCGCCCGTTGGGACACGTCCTGTCGTGACGCTTCGATCTGAAAAACACGCTGCTGTTTGATGTTCACGATGTCCTCCTCCCGAACGTCGACGGCCATCGGTCCCCTGAGCCGTAAGGCGAATGGGAGGGGGAGAGGTGTCGCGTTGTTGGGGTGTTTGGTTCTTCTCTTGGCCTGCATCAAGGCCTCTTCGTTTCTGGAGGCCACTTTGTCCTGTTGTTAACGGTATAAACCGCGTTTGTATTGTTCGTCAAGCGACGTTCGTTAGGCAAGCGGAAAACTCGCTGAAGGACCAATCTTTTTATCTTTTTGCGTCATATACTGCTTTCCAGAATGCCGGACGACCGCTAAGCATCAGAGCCGAAGGCGAACGCGAAGGTCGGCGTGTCACCGTGTTGGGCCTGTTAATCGCCTCATCCAAGAAACCATGTTCCCATGGCCCATGCGGGATTCGTTAGAAGTCCCGCCGTCATCGAAATGAAGACACTGTGCTTGAGCGAGATTCTCCATCTGAATCTCGTGAACGTGAAGGTGAGCAGGCCGATCACAACAAAATTGAGCGCGTAATTCGCAATCATGAGCAGTAAAACCATGGGGATTGCGGTGCCAAAGCTCGCGCTAGGCGTTCGCGAAAAGGTCGCGACAAGGTCAATTCCGTCCGCAAGCAAGACCGTCGGAAGGAGAAGGATCATGGCTATCAGAACAAAGGAAAAGCCGTTCAGGACGAGGGCTTTCTTGCTGACGGACATCCATGCCCGAACGCCAGCGCCTCCATCTGCTCCGTCACGATATCCCTGTATGACTTCAAACATCATATTTTTACAACGTATTCCGGGCGGCTGACACAATGGCCGATGTTCAAACCGATTACTTAGCGAGATTTTCACATTCTCATGAGCAAATCAAGCCGATATGTCTTGATTCATATTGTTTTGACACGCCTCTGGAGCGATGGCGAGGTGTCCATAAACCCCGGCCGCCGCCGACAGCCCTGTTAACACAATTACACCCCTATTCCACCGCTGTCTGCGATGCAGGGGCGACCTCGCGCAGCATCTCTGTCTCTGGTCGCTTCGCGTGCGCCACGCGACGCTCAACCGGTGCGGGACACACCGGCGCCGCAGACCCCGGTGCCGTTCTGCCGGATCGCAAAGATCAAGCCCGCGTTTTCCCATTGAAGACGATGTCCTGTTCCTTGTAAGGTATGAACGTTGATCGGGGATCTCTTTTCGACATGAAAACCGCCGATTCAATTTTTTATAGGGAAGGGGACGGCATATGAAGCATACGGGGTCGGTCAGAGAGTACGGTTCTTTCATAGCGGGAATGCTTCTCGCGGCGGTCGCCTGTTCCGTGCGAGCCGAAACCATCGAGACCGAGCTGCTCATTGTCGGCGCGAATGAGGCCGGCTGTGCCGCCGCCGTTCAAGCCGCGCGTCTGGGCGTTAAAAAGATTGTCCTGGTGAACGACATCGATTGGCTAGGCGGTCAATTCAGCGCAGAAGGCGTCGGTCCCGTTGATGAGCGTACGGTCGTTCAGGGGAAATCGGCCAACTTCCCGCGTTCCGGACTGCTCTTGGAACTCATCCGGCGGATACGGGCTTACAACAGCAGAACCTACGGTGTCGCGACGCCCGGCAATTGCTGGTCAGCGACAGACACGATCGAGCCGTCAGCGGCGGCGGCCCTTTTTGAGGACCTGATTGCTCCTTACACGGAAAAAGGCAGCGGTCAGCTCCGCCTGATACGCGGCTGGCAGACCCAGCGCGTGCTCGTTGACGGGACGTGCGTGAAAGGCGCCGTGTTTGAAAACGCGCGCGATCCGAAGAAGCTTCTGACCGTCCGTGCCCGCCTGACGATGGATGCGTCTGACTGGGGAGATGTCATCCGGTTAAGCGGCGCGGCTTATTACGCGGGGGTCGATCCCAAGAGCCGGTTTGACGAGCCCAATGCCCCCGAGACGGTCGACGGGCTCGCGCGGCAGGAGATGAACCCCATCACATGGACCGCCACGCTCAGGGAAACTTCGCATGACGTCGTGCCTGAAAAACCTCCGCATTACGACGGGCGACGGTATTCGGGCTGCGCGAAGTGGGTGGACAGCGACATGGCGATCGGCATCTACGCGCAAGACGGCAGTTGCTGCGCCTACACGCAAAGGCGTCTGGTGGACCGCCTGCATTTCGGTTTCCCGCCCGGCACTGAAAAGATCCAACTCAATGCGACGGAGCAGGATTATCCGCTGTGCCAGTTGCCCAGACACGTCATTGACCGGCTGGAAGCGACCGAGCCCGGCGCATCGCTCAAAAACATCGTGGACATGACGCCCGCACAGCGCGCGATCATTTTCGCCGACGCCAAGCTGCAGACTCTCGGCTTCCTCTATTGCCTGCAGACCGCCGAGGGAAAAGGGGCTGACCGTTTCAAGCGTCTGGAACTGTCCGACGAGTTCGGAACGGCGGACCGATTGCCGCCCAAGCCTTACGTGCGGGAAGGACTGCGCCTGAGCGCGTTGACGATGCTGCGCGAACAGGACATCCGGGCCGAATCCCATGAGCCAGGCTGGGCTCATCTGCGTCCGGAAGACGCCGCTTTCGGCTTTCAGTTTCACATTGATTTTCACCCGACGAGACGCCTTTTTCTGACCGGTGCCAACGACGGACCTTGGCGGGCGAAACACACGCCGCAACGCAACTGGAGCACATCCACCGATTGCGCGATGTGTCCGTTGCGCTGCTTTGTCCCCATTCGGTTTGACGGGCTGCTGGGCACCTCCAAAAACATCGGCGTAAGCAGCATTGTGCAGGCCGCATTGCGGCTGCACGGACAGATGATGCTGACGGGACAAGCCTCGGCGACACTGGCCTGGATAAGCCTGAGGGAAAACCGTGCGCCACGGGACATCATCGGCGCGCAACCGCTTGTCCGCGAGATCCAGACGGTCTTGGCGCGCGGAGTCGGCGGGCCGGGCGTTGCGCTTTGGCCTTGGCACGATCTCGACCCCGATGACGCGGCCTTCGAAGCGGCCAACCTGCTCGCGGTTTGGGGCATCTGGGAACCGGAAGGGAACAGCGTTTTTTTCCAGCCCGGAAAAGATGTCACCGAGCACGAGCTCTCTCACACGCTCGAACGGCTTTGCCGGCTTAACGGGCGTGACACACGCAGAGAGACGAGAGAACCTGACGCGGTTGCGACATGGGAACGGCTCTACACGGACCTCACATCCTGCCGACTCCCCGCCACCGCCAGTTTGACGTCGCCGAACGTTGCGCGCTTCCCTCTGACACGTGAAGAATTCGCCCGGCATCTGCTGCGCGCCTGCCGATTGATCCGCCTCAAAACCGGCCGGGACACAACCCGT
>CAZTDL010000215.1:0-7167 GCA_964612775.1 uncultured Lentisphaeraceae bacterium | reverse complement strand
ATCTGAGCGACGCCGAATTGAAACTGGCGGATGAACGGCTTGGCGGTTATTCGAATGTGCAACTGTTAAAGGCTTCCGCCGACCATGTGCCGTTGTCCGACGCGTCGGCGGATCTTGTCGTCTGCCACATGGCGTTTATGTTGTTCACGCCGCTGAAAAGAGCCGTCAATGAGATCGCGCGCATTCTGAAAAGCGGAGGGATGTTTGCCGCCGTGATCCCGACGCTGAGAAATCCGACCGATCTTTTCCGCGAGTGCGCAGGCGTTCTACGGAGCGTCCTGGCCGACGAGAAGCACGCATTGGGGGCTCTCAGCGGCAATGCCGTCAAAATGAACAGCGCGGATGATCTCCTGCAGATTTTCGAAGGAGACGGATGGCGGCTCCAAGAAGGCATCTCGACCGTTGATATCGACGTGTCTGTCGCAGCCGAGTCGGAAGCGCTGGTGGATTTTGTTGCGCCTGCGTTTTATCATTACCAATTGCTTTCGGTCGAAGCGCGTCGCCGCGTGGGACGTTTGTGGGCCGAGTTGTTCCAGCGGTCCCGCGACAGCGATGGAACGACTCGGTTCTGTTTTCCGCTCTCCGCCTTTGCCGTCCAAAAGATGTAGGGAAAACATGGGCGGAACTCTGTTTTCAGAATATAGTTTCTGGTATCATTTGAATCAAGAATGCGTTTTCTTGGAATAGGGATGGTGATTCTCTTTTCGCTGAAAGCGGGTGTCGTGCCGTTATGAATAGTGAGATTTCCCTGATCGGCATGGCACAGGAAAACAAGCGCGGAGGTGTGTGTGCGAGATCATGCGAGCGCTATGCTGGTTTTCATCTGGGCCATCTTGTCGGCCGCACAAAATGTGATGGCGCAGGGTGGATCTGTGCCCGAATGGGATCTCAGATCGGAGGAATCGCGTGCTGCGGTCGTCACGCAGTTGCGGGACGAGGCTGTGGCCACTCGAGAACTCGCTTGGCGAAATGCCGCTGAGGAGGGATGGTCATCCAAGGGCGGTGGAGGCGGCATTCACTATGAATTGCAGGCGATTCGTAATGACCGCCTTTATGTTTATCGCACGATGAATGTGAATGCGGCAATTTCAACCGCCGCGAACCTGATTCGCAACACCGCGCCGTACAATGTCGACGGTTCCGGGAAAACGGTCGGCATCTGGGATGGAGGTGCCGTCCTCGGCACGCATCAGGAGCTCGCCGGGCGCGTGACCGTCATGGACGGTGCGGCAACGCTGGACCACTCAACGCATGTGGGCGGAACGGTCGGAGCGTCAGGCGTCGTGGCGGGTGCCCTCGGCATGGCTCCCGGCGTCCAAATCGCGTCTTACGACTGGAACAGCGATTTGTCCGAGATGACGTCCCTTGGCATGACCGCCAATAACGAATCAGGAAAGATTCAGCTGTCAAATCACTCTTATGGCATTCTCTCCGGGTGGGACACTTCTGACGGCACATATAAATGGTATGGCATATGGGGGGATCGCGAAGACGCTTCCTTTGGTCAGTATTATTCGACGGCCAGAGACTGGGATACCCTGTGCTATAGTGCGCCATACTATCTTCCATGCAAAGCGGTCGGCAACGACCGCAGTGATGCCGCCCCGCCTGCGGGGACCACCTTCAGCTACTATTTCAAACGCAAATGGATAACCAAGACGTATGACCCTGCGACGGACCCCTACAATGACGGTTACGACAACGGTGGTTTCGATACCTTGGAGTCTACCGGCACCGCAAAAAACATTCTGACGGTGGGTGCGGTTTACGACGCCGTTTCGGGCGGTTCTCGGTCGTTGGCCGCAGCGGGGATGCTCTCCTTTTCCGGGTGGGGCCCGACCGACGATGGCCGCATCAAGCCGGATGTCGTAGGCAACGGCTATTCGGTGTATTCGTCCATCGGAGCGAGTGACATAAGTTATGCCTATAACAGCGGCACGAGTGTGGCTTCCCCGAACGTTTGCGGGTCGGCAGCGCTGCTCGTCGACTACTATGGGCGACTCTTTCCCGGGCAGTGTATGCTTGCCAGCACGCTCAAGGGGTTGATCATTCATACGGCTGATGATCTCGGCAACGCGGGTCCGGACTATCGGTTCGGCTGGGGGCTGGTGAATGTGAAAGCCGCCGCCGACTTGATCAAACTGCATCAAGAGGAACCCGCCGCACAATATCTCGTCGAACAATCGTTGGATACGACAACGACGAGCCGGACCCATTCATTCGCGTGGACTGGGACGAACGCGGTTCGTGTAACGCTGTGCTGGACAGATCCTGCGGGAACCGCCCAGACCGGATTGGATGTCACGACCAAGAATCTGGTGAACGATCTTGATCTGCGGGTTATCGGACCGCAAGAACAGATCAATTTCCCTTACGTGCTCACACCCGCGACGCCCGATGCGGTCGCAACGACCGGGGATAACTCGCTCGATAATGTGGAGCAGGTCTACATCGACACGCCCGCAACGTCAGGCGTGTGCCGGATTGTCGTGAGTCTGCATGGGAGTTTGTCCGGCAGCAGCCAACGGTACTCGGTGATTTTCAGTGTCTTGGGTGCTTTGACAAACAGCTATTGGGTGTCTTTCGATGCACAGGGCGGAACATCGCCGGAACCTTCATCAAAGAGCGTGACGCTCGGTTCGACCTACGGGCCATTGGCGGTCACGACGCGCACGGGATATGCGTTCGACGGTTGGTGGACAGGTGTGAATGGAACCGGTGCCGAGGTGACTGAGGAAAGCGCCGTAACGATCATTGCGGCTCAGACGCTGTATGCGAAATGGATTCCCGTCGCGACATCCACCACGCCTGTGTCTGTGCCTTACGCGTGGTTGGACTTGTACCCGATTCTGTTGACGTTGGCGAACGGCGACTATGAGGTTGCGGCCTTGGCAGACGAGGACGGCGATGGACATTTTGCTTGGCAAGAGTATGTCGCCGGTTCCGTCCCGACCAACGCCGAATCGGTCTTCCGATCCCTGATCTCGGTGAGCAACGGCATTTCCCGTGTGACATGGACGCCCGATCTCGGGACGGCGCGAGTATACACGGTGAACGGCAGAACGAACCTAAACGAAGGGGCTTGGGGCGTAACGAACTCGGGCAGCCGTTTCTTCCGCGTGAATGTCGGAATGCCCTAGACGTTTGCGATATGCGTCCAATGCCGGTTCACGAGCGAAATCCTGCGGCTGTTGACAGTTTCGGCTAATGATGCTATATTTCGCCAATCAACGAAATGATTGGAGTGGTCATGATCGATGAAACATGCTGTCATGGTGATGCGACGGCCGGGTGCGAATGGCTGGACGGACACGTAGAGACTGCGATCGGTCCTGTTCCGCACGTGGGCACACGCTGGACGCGCCGCGATCGGATCGGCGCCTGGGCGGTATGTTGGGGCATCGGCCGCATGAGGTATAGGGTCCCTCCGGGACTTTATGCCGTCGGCAAACCATCGCCGGACACGCCGTTGCTGGTGACCGCCAACTACAAGGTGTCGTTCGACCATGTGAGGCGCGCCCTAGAAGGAAGGGATGCCTGGATACTGGTGTTGGACACGAAGGGCGTCAATGTCTGGTGTGCTGCGGGAAAAGGCACGTTTGGAACTGCGGAGCTGATTTCTCGCATTGAATCCTGCGGGGTGTTTCAGGTTGTCGCACACCGCACGCTAATCCTGCCGCAATTGGGGGCGCCTGGCATGGCGGCGCACGAGGTGAGCCGGAAAACCGGTTTCAAGGTCGTTTACGGTCCGGTGCGTGCGAGTGACATTCCTGCTTTTTTGAATGCGGGGATGAAGGCGACGCCCGATATGCGGCGGGCGAACTTCATGTTGCGCGAACGGCTGGCGCGAACGCCGATCGAGTTGGTCCGCCATTTTATTCCGGCTGTGCTTGCAGCGCTTCTGTTTGTCGCTTTGTCGGGACTGGGCAGACAGGGCTATCGGATTTTGCCTGAACAGGCGATCGGTGTTGTGACTGCGGTTTTTTGCGTTTACCTGGTTGGCATCGTGCTGACGCCCGTGCTGCTGCCGTGGCTTCCATGCCGTGCGTTCGCGTGCAAGGGCGCGATCACGGGAGCCTTGGCGGGGGGGCTGCTTGGCGGGCTCGGCCCGTGGGGCCGGTTAGGCGGTTTGTCAATAGGATTGCTCAGCATCGCCGTTTGTTCGCTCTTGGGGTTGATGTTCACGGGCTCTACGCACTACACCTCGGCCTCTGGCGTGCGCAGCGAACTGAGGTGGGCCTTGCCGCTGCAGGGTGCGCTGGCAACAGTCGGCCTTTTCGGATGGATCGTATCGCGTTTCATATGAGGACCCTTATATGAAGATGAAATATTTGAAAAATGTGGTTACCCTGCGACTGAATCAAGACGCATGTATCGGTTGCGGCCGCTGTATGGAGGTGTGCCCACACGGCGTCTTTGCGCAGGAATCGGGAAGCGTTCGGATTGCCGACCGTGATGCGTGCATGGAGTGCGGAGCATGCGCCCGTAACTGTCCGGTCGGCGCGTTGTATGTGAAAAACGGTGTGGGGTGTGCGGTCGGTATCCTAAACGCGAAACTGGGACGTGCGTCTTCCTGCTGCGGAGAAAAACAGGCGTGTTGCTGTTCGTCGGAATCGGCAGGACCATCGAGTCATGAGTGAGCCTAAGAAAACGATTACCCTCTGGAAAGGGGTTGCGTTGGCCGTCTGCACGGTCATCGGTTCTGGTCTGCTCGGTCTGCCGGGACTGACGTTGGAGATTGGATCGGTTCACAGCGCTGCGGCGGGGTGGCTGCTGATCTCAGTCGCGATGATTCCGCTGATCGCCGTTTTTTCTCGATTGGGGTTGAGATTCACTTCATCGGCAGGCCTGTCGAAATATGCCGAGGAGGCGCTCGGTCCTTGGGGGCGGCATGCCGTCGCGGCTGTTTTGTGCGGGACCTTTATGATCGGCATTCCGTCGATGGCTTGGATCGGCGGGGCTTATGTGCAAAATCTTGTCGGGTTCCCGCCTGGCGCGATCTGCGGATTGGCGGTCATCATTCTGATTCTTGCAACCGCCATCAATCTGATGGGGGTGCGGGCGGTCAATCTGATCAATACCGCGTCGCTCATCGCGTTGGCGGCAATGATGGTCTTCATCGTTGTTACCCATAGCGCGTTTTTCGGCAAAGGAATGCTCGTTTTTTGGGAAGTTGCGTGTGCGAAATCCGAGGTCGATTTCGGGGACATGTGGCGGATTGCCGGACTTCTGTTCTGGGCCTTTGTGGGATGGGAGAATCTGTCGTTTAGTTTAGAAGAGTTTGAGCGTCCGGAGACGAATATCCCGCGCGTTTACTGGCTGAGTTTCTTGGTTGTGGTCTGTCTGTATTTCGGATTGACGGTCACGAGCATCGGGGCGGACGCGTCCGGTGTTTCCGTCAGGGGGGCCTCTGGTTTGACCGTGCTGCTGGCAGACTCTCCTTTCGGCATTTTTCCGTTGCTGATTCTGATTCTGGTGATACCGGCGAATCTCAACGCGTGGATCTTCGGGGCGAACCGGCTCTACTTTTCTTCCGGACAGGCCGGTATCCTTCCACCCTTCTGGGGACGTTTGACAGCGCGCGGCCTCCCGCTCAACAGCCTGCTTGGCTCGCTGGCGGTGTATATCGCGGACACGGTGGCGGCGCATTATCATGGCGTTCGCCTTGCCACGCTGGTGCGTTTGGTCAACCAGAACGGTCTCGTGCTTTATGCCTTCAGTATTTTTGCGTATTGGAAGACGGAGCGCGGCGGTGTCCGCCGGTGGCTTGTCACTGCGTTGGCCTTGGTCTCTTGTTGTTTCCTTCTTGCCGGTTTCAGCTGGCGGATCGTGTTTTCGCTGGGACTTGTGGCGATCGGATATTGGAACTGTTCCCGTTTGGAGCGTCAGACGCGCGCAAAAAACGGTTTTGAAACCAAAGGACGAGGAATAATGGATAATAAAATGAAAGAACTGATCGCGATCGGCGCTTCGGTAAGTACCCATTGCCAGCCCTGTGTAACGTACCATGTTGAAAAAGCTCTGGGACTCGGTGTCGAAATTGAACTGATTTTGGAGGCTGTGTCTGTCGCGCAGATGGTGGAGAAGGGGGCCGGTTCGGCGATGCGCGAATTCACGCAGGAACTTTTAGGAAAACGTGCGGCGGATTTGGGCTGCTGCCCCGAAACGGGGCGTTTTGAGACACCTGCTGGAGATGCCCGGTGCCACTGCGGTTGAACATAAAGCGCAGTCTCCCAAAGATAAACAGTCTACGGTGGTTGACGCGCATCTGAAACGATGCTATGATTCGCCATATATCGAAAGGATAAAGGATTGATTCAGATGAAGAAGCTTGAAGTTTATGATCCGCCGATGTGCTGTTCTTCCGGGGTTTGCGGCCCGAAGGTCGACCCGGTTCTTCCGCGTTTTGCAGGTGATCTGGAATGGGTCAAGGCGCAGGGAGTAGCCGTGGCACGATATAACCTCGCCCATCAACCGATGGCTTTCGCGGAGAATGCGGCAGTGCGGGACGCCCTTGAAAAAGAGGATATCGGATGTCTGCCGCTGATTTTGGTTGAAGGGCAGATTGTGAGCCGCGGCGCATATCCGGAGCGGGAAGCTCTGTCGGCCTGGCTTGATATCGGCCCGGTTGCCCGACCGTTCACGCCGGACGCCTCAAAATCGCGCTGCGGCTGCGGCACGTCGGTGGGTTCTAATGTGCATAATTCGGAATGTTGTTAGCGTGGGGTCTGGACCTCTGCTTATCATGCAAGGACTGCTGAAATGACGGCCATTTTTGAACAGTTGACACGCTACTTGCTTTTCACAGGCAAGGGGGGCGTCGGCAAAACGTCTCTGGCTTGTGCGACCGCGTTGTCTTTGGCCGACCAGGGCGACCGTGTCCTTCTGGTCAGCACAGATCCAGCCTCAAACCTCGATGAGGTTTTGGGACTGAAACTGGGCGGCACGCCGACCGCGATCCCGCTTGCGTCGGGCCTGTTTGCGCTCAACATCGATCCCGAAGAGGCCGCGCGGCTGTACCGCGAGAAGGTTGTGGAACCCTTACGGGGCAAGTTGCCTGCGGCGACCCTTCGCAGCATGGAGGAGCAATTGTCCGGGGCCTGCACCATGGAGATTGCGGCGTTCGACGAGTTCTCTCGTCTGCTGGGCGACCCGAAGGCGACCGAG
>CAZTDL010000214.1:0-7191 GCA_964612775.1 uncultured Lentisphaeraceae bacterium | reverse complement strand
TTGGCAGGAGGCGGCGACCAACGCGACATCCACGCAATTCGTAATCGCCAAAGTAGGCGGTGCGGTGCAAACCAACGCATTTGATAACGTTGCCGGATACACGGGCTGGCAGTTTGTTCATAGTAACTGGGGCTACGGAACGTTCGACTTAACTCTGGCGTTCCCCGGAACGACGAATGCATGGGCGGCGGTGCTGATGCGTCAGCCGGATGGCACGATGCTCAGGGTGAGGTAGAGAAGTGCGTTAGTGCGGAGTGCGTTAATGCGTTAGTTGATTGATCGAGAAGAAACAGTTTGAGAGGGGTGTCCACGGAAGGATGCCCGACCATGATTGAAAGGGAAATGCGATGAAAACGACACAGGCTATCAGGATGGTGTTGGCAGGCTTTATCGGTTGTCTGGCGTTGAACGCCGTGGCGGTTGACCCGGCGATCAGTGATGTGACGGTGCGGCAGCGCTGGCCGTGGAGCCGCTTGGTGGACATTGACTATGTTCTGACGTGTGATGCAACGCAAAGGGTGGATGTCGCGCTTAGCGCGTACAACGGCTCAACGGCTCTTTCCTTCCCGCTGAACGCGCTGTCGGGCGATCTCTATAACGTTTCGCAGGGCGGAAAACATGTCGTTTGGGACCCGGTTAAAACCGCGTATACGAATGACTTGCTGACGCAGTTCCGCGTGAGTCTAACGCCGACCAATCCTCCCGCCTACATGATCGTGGATCTGACCAAGAGCGCGGGCGCGAGCAACCAGATCGAATACATCTATCCGGGCGACGCGCGTCTGGTCACGGACGGCCGTTGGACCAATGTGTGGTTTGATGTCACCAACGATTCGATCTACGCGACCGACAAGCTCGTCCTGCGCCGCATTACGGCGGGTACGTTCAAAATGGGGAACACTGTTCCGCCCACGATTTCGACGACGCTGTCGAAGGATTTTTATGCGGGGGTGTTCGAGGTGACGGAAGCGCAGTGGCAGAGGATCATGAACGG
Source organism: uncultured Lentisphaeraceae bacterium (assembly GCA_964612775.1). GTDB lineage: Bacteria > Verrucomicrobiota > Kiritimatiellia > RFP12 > UBA1067 > DAOPZC01. Next base: position 6,197 of record CAZTDL010000214.1, on the reverse strand, counting down.
GACGGGCGGGACGTCCTTACTTGGAAAAGGTTCGGTTTCGTATAACGACATCCGCGGGACGACGAATGACGTTCCGGCGATAAATTGGTATGCCACCGATTCCGCCGTAAGTTCCACCAGTTTTCTGGGGCTGATACGAGCCAAGACGGGGATAGGGTCCTTTGATCTTCCGACGGAGGCGCAGTGGGAATACATCTGCCGCGCGATGACGACGTCCTACTATAACGATGGAGAGTCGACGTCATCTTCCGACACCAACGTGTTGAACCGACTGGCGTGGTATGTTGACAACAGCGGGGTCCATGTCCATGCGGTCGGCGGCAAGGAAGCGAACGCGTGGGGGCTGTACGACACGCTCGGGAACGAGTGGGAGTTGTGCCTGGACTGGTACGGTTCGCTGGCGGGCGGTACCGATCCTGCGGGGGCGGTTTCGGGTTCGGGCCGCGTGAGACGGGGCCCTAGCTGGGGCGACAACGCGTCGAATTGCCGTCCGGGCAATCGGCTGGGAGACGCCCCGTCGTTTAGGCATAGCAGCATCGGCTTCCGCCTTGTTAGGACCCTGCCCTGAAGAAGTTCGTTAGTGCGAGAGTACTAAAGTTCTAAAAGGTGAGAGACTGGGAACTCGGGGCGCATCCGCTGGGAGCGGGGACGCCTTCGTCCCCGTCAGAACGCCGACATTGTCAATCTCGACATCGACGGCTAAGTCAGAAACTCATTCACCACTGAGGAAATTGATAATGAAATGTGTTGCGTGCGAGGAATTCTTCTTTTTTCTTGCGGCGGCCTTCGTTCTTGCGGCGACCTGTGCCATCGCAAAAGAGGACTATGTCAAACGGTCCGGCAACCGCTGGACCTTGGGCACGGCCGGTGTCGAGCGAACCGTTGCACTCGAGGACGGCAAACTGATCCTCAAAGGCCTGAAAAACAAGTTTTCGGGACAGGAACTGGCCGCTGGCGGAGGATCGCCCGAGTTTTTTCTTTACGTTGGCGAAGGTACACAGCTTGTGACAAGCGCCGACGGCCCGTGGAAACTGGTCCGCGCAGATCAGTCGGAACAGGGACAGGGTGAGATCCAACTGGATTTGACCGTCCGTCGCGGACCACTGGAGGTGACGAAAAGCTATGTGATCTACCCCGGTTCGAGCGTGATCCGTCAGTGGCTCGCCATCAGAAACGCAGGCGACAAGCCATTGGCAATCGCCGAGCCCGGCTTCCTTGACGAAACGGTCCAGGTGGGGCAGTTGGCGGCGACCGACCTCCACTGGATGACGGGAGCCGACAACTATCCGGGTTCGTGGCTGCTGCAGACCGAGAAACTCACCGGCGGCAGACGCCGCACGTTCGACTCTTACCAGATTTTCCCCGGAAAGGAGAGCGCCGGGTTCGGAGCCAACGTCATGGTCAGGCACAACGACAGACAAGTCTGGCCCGCGAAAGGCTGGCAGTTTCTGCCCCACGAGAAGGTCACGGTGCCGATGGACCTCACGCTGGATCTCAAGGCCGGGGACGTGTTGACCTTTGCCCAGCAATGGCACTGGAGCGCGGGCAGTCCGGCCAACCGAGTCGCCTTCGCTCCCGTCATCCGGTATGAGGACGGTGAGACGCATTCCGCCGAGAAGGAGTTCGGCGGGGTACAGGGACAGAATGGCTGGCATTACCGGTACGCCTACCTGATGGAAAAACCGTATCGGGATCTGGCATACGACGCGAAGCGGAAAGAGTGGTGCCTGGAAGGGAGTGTCCCGCTCGTCAACGCCACCGGGTCTCACCCCGGGGGACGGCTGGCACCCCTGCGGGTTTGGACCTCTCCGAAAGCGGGACGCGTGCGAGTCACCGCACAGCTCTGTAACACGGGCAACACGTTCTTGGGCGAGGGAGCCATCATCGGACGCCGCGCGACCTCACAGAGCTATGCGCCGTGGTACGCGTTGTTGGCCAGCGACACGCGGGACGGCATCGTGATTGGATGGGACTATTTCGGACACTGGGCTTCATCGTTCGAGCCGAATAACACAGGCTTCGTAACGGCGACCCTCAAGGTGGCGGGCTACAGACGAGCAATTGCCCCCGGCGAGTCCGTGACGACCCCGAAAGCCTTCACCGCGCTGTTCCACGGCGACTTGGACGACGCAGGCAACGAAGTGCTCAACTGGCAATATCGTTACCTCTGGGACTATACGCGCGAACCTTGGTTCCCCGCCATCCGCATGTTGGGTTATTGGATGAAGGGAACAGGCTGGGGGCACCCGGGCGTCGGCTGGCTCGGCGGCAATCCAGACACGGACAGCACCTTCCGCAAGGTCTTCCGAGTAGCCGATCTGATGCGCGCGTGCGGCGCGGACGTCTATCACCGCGACCACGGCTGGTGGGACCGCGCCGGCGACTGGAACGGCCTCGACTTTCGCATGACCGGCGACTACCTGCGCAAGTCCGGCATGGGGTAGCTCATCTACGCATTTCTCTATACGGTGGATCCGGAGTGCGCTTTCGTCAAGGAAACCGCAGGACGCTACGGGCGCGGCACCCTCGATATGGCCCATCCTGAAGTGGTGCGGCATATGAAAGCGCAACTGGACGAGTTCTACAATCGCTGGGGTCCCTTCGAGTGGCGCAACGACAACGGCTTTCTCACCGGTGACGACACCAATCTGCTGGACGTCGACGCCGGATTCCGCAAGGTTATGAAAGATTTTCTCGACAAACACCCCGACTGCGCATTCCAAGCGGTCAACGGCGGCGGCATGTGCGCTGGTTACGATTATACACGATACGCGTCATCGCTCTCGTTCAGTGACGGTGCGGTCGGCATCCTGCGCAACTATTACGCCGCACTCCTCTTTCCGCCCGACAAAACGAGCGACATCCCCGACCGCTACAATCCCGATGCCTTCGACAAGGCCACATGGCGCGGACTGCTCTGCATCAACTTCGACATGACCGGTGACACGTGGAATCCTGAGAAGCTCGAAGGCGTCCGCGAACTGATCGACATTTACCACTACCTCCAGCGTGAGGGCGTCGTCGGGCGCTGGGTCAAGGTCTACCGCCCGACCGTCACCGGCGATGACCCCACGATGTACTTCCAGCGACTCAGCGGCGACCGGAAGCGCGGCATCATCATCCCCAAACGGCCGGCTCCCGACGCCTTAACGATCAAACCCAAAGGCCTCATTCCCGAGGAAAAGTACGTTGTCTCTTTTCATGAGTCCGAAGTGACGGAGACGCGCGGTGGTGCGGATCTCATGGAAAAGGGTATCGTCCTTGCGAAGATGCAACCGGGCGAACTGATTTACCTGAATCTGCTTATGCACCCCGGCAGCAAACTCGACAAGGAACCGCCGGCCGCGCCGGGCAGCGCAAGCCGGCGGCTTGCGGAGAACATGGGCTATCCCGGCGTGGAAGTAACCTGGAGTCCGGGCAGCGACAACAACTGGATTTCCTATTATGAGGTTTTGCGCAATGGCGAGGTTCTCGACAAGGTGGCCAAGGGTACCTACTACTTTGACCATTCGGCGGGGGCCGATCTTGCCGCAAACTACGCGATACGAACGGTCGACGGCGCGGGCACTGTTTCGCCCAAGACAAAAGTGCCCGGAGCGATAGCCACGCCCGCCCATATCATTGATGACGCCGCAAAGGAACTGGCCTGCACGGGCGGATGGAAACGAGAGACGGGGATAGTCCCAGCGTACGGGGGCACTTTGAGGTGGTCGGAACAGAAAGGCGACAGCGTTGAACTTTCCGTCGAAGGCAAAGCCGTGCTATGGTTCTCAAAGCTCGGTTCCGACTGCGGCAGGGCGTCTGTCAGTCTCGACGGTACCGCGCCCGAAACCGTCGACACCTACTCGGCCGACGACATCTTCGGCGTCTGCGTCTATCGGAAGGCGCTTTCGCCCGGCAAACACGTTCTGCGCATCACGGTTTTGGATGAACACAATCAGCGGGCCAACATCGCAAAAAACAAAGATGCGCGAGTTTATATCGATGGTTTCCGCATTGAACAGTAGTCTGACGACTCATCGTACCAGACAATACACGGCACATTTACTCGATGTGATTATGGCAATGAAAATAAAAAACGAACGATTTTTTCTAAAAGGGCCTTTTCGATTTTCCCTTGCGAAGATCATGTCGCTGAATAAAGGTCCAGCGTTTTCCTCAAAACGGACGTTAGGTTTTATTCTCGTTTGTTTTCTGGCCGTCACTATAGGGCAAATCGTTTTAGCCGATGAAATCAAGATCGGGCGGGCCGTCGCGGAGATCGACTGCACGCGCGAGTATCCGACCAACCTTTATTTCGAGTGCGGCAAGGTGGTCGTGACCAACTCGTCCGCAGGCATCTATCGCGAAGCGGAACCGACCCCGGATTCGCGGTTCGGCTATCGGTTCGCGGTCAAGCATGTCGGCAAGCCTCATCTTGCGATCATCAGGTATCCCGATGACAAGACACGCTGCATGTCCGTCTCGGACGGCACCTGCTACGATCTGAGCATCGGCGTTTTCACTGGGCAGGCGCAACCGCACGGCAAATATACGGGGCTTGCGCAGCCGTTGACCGGCCGGATGCTGGAGATCCGGCAGATCTTCTGGCCGCGCTGGAAGGACTGCACGATCGCCTTCGGAAACACGACATCGGGCGAACCTGCCGCCGCCGCCCATGTGACCATCTGCGAGGTGAAAGAGTTGCCCGCGCTTGACGTGCCGGACGCTTCGGACGCCGGGCCGCGTCGTTCATTGGGAATCAGCTACGAAGACCCGTGCAGCCACTCTTCCGATCTGGGCGCTTTGACGTTTGACACGTGGCTGGACCGCATGGTCGCTTTCGCCAAGCACGAGGGCATGAACCGCCTGACCTACCCCGTGATCTGGTATCACGGTCCGCTCTATCCGTCCCCCACCGACCCCGCCAATTATTTCGACTGGTCCGTGGCGTCGCCCGTCAACCGCAACCTCTACATCCGTTGGACCACGCACCCGGAGGACTGGGTCGAGAAACTGCTCACCCGCTTCGACAAAGAACACCTTGAGTTCGTTTCCCAAGTCACCTACATCCGTCTGGGAAGCCTCATGGAGAAGATGAACATCGATATCGACGCGATCAAAGGCGGCGCGGACACGATCAACAACATGCGGGCCGACGACAAGGTGCAGAGCGGCGCGGGCGACTGGACGGGTCAGTACAACGTCCGCAATTTCGAGCGGCAGCGCGAGGCTCAGGAGCGCGAGGGAAAAGGCTGGAATCAATGTCCCCTGCCGTATGGCGAGGTTCCGAACGGCGGCGGGGCGGGCGGCCCCATTTTCAATCCCGTTCATCCGGTTGTCCAGAACGCGCTCCTTGGCTCCGTTCGCGAGATTGCAACCCGGTACGGCAAACATCCCTCTTACAAAGGGCTCAACATTTTTTGCTATGGCTCCTCCACGCTGGGGTTCGGCTCCATCCGGAACGGTTACGACGACACGACGATCCGCCTGTTCGAACGGGAGACCGGCATCAAAATCCCGGTTGACGCGAAGTTTCCCGACCGCTTCTCCAAACGCTATGCGTTCCTGACTTCTAAGGAGATGCGCGAGAAATGGGTCGCGTGGCGGTGCGCGAAAATCACCGATCTCATCCGGCGGATGCGCGATGAACTGGTCCGCGTCCGCCCCGATCTGCGTCTCGATCTTTCCCCGAACGGCGGACGCGACGCCGGAATCGATGCCGGGGCGCTTCAAAAAGAACCGGGCATCGCGATCACGGCGGGCATGGACGCGCTGGGGCCGTGCGCGTCCTCCGTCATGCCCGATTCCGCGACGTGCCGGAACGTCAACATCTTCAACACTTGGATCGAACGGTGGGGCAAACACGCGTGGTGGGCGTGCGCCCCCGACGACGCGCAGGCGCGCGAATTGTCCGTCATTATGGGGAAGCCTGCCGAGGGCATCTGCCGCATGGGATCGAAATACGCGCCGGACGGCTTCTGGTGGCCGGAGGCGCAGCTCCGCATCACGCCCGCCTTTTCCGGCGGTGAGCACTTCATGCGGCACTACGCGAACGCGATGGCGCGGTTTGATCCGCTGACGCTTTCACGCGGCGGGCTGACGCTTGATCGGGGACACGCCGATCTCCTACGCCCCTTCGCGCGTGCCTTCCGCGCCCTGCCCGCCAAAAAGTTCGAGACGGTCGGCGACGACACCGATCCTGTAACGATGCGCAC
>CAZTDL010000213.1:0-7206 GCA_964612775.1 uncultured Lentisphaeraceae bacterium | reverse complement strand
AGGGTCTCATGAACGGGTTCGCCCGTTTCGAGGTGATGGATGAACTCTTCGGCCAGCGAGGCACGGCCTTCAGGCAGGGGATCGGCCGCAATGATTTCGACATCATGTCCGGCTCCCCGGGTGAGCTGCACAACCGGCTTTTCTCCGTAGATCTCAAAGGAAAGCGCGCCCGTCGAACCGAAAAGCATCAGGGGCCCGGCGGTCAGAAACGTTTTTCCCAGAGTCGTCCAGGAGCCCTGCGCCACCGCGATGGCACCCGGGAAACGAACGACCATCACACCGTTGTCGTCGGCGTCGCACCATGAACTGTCGAGATTGGCGCGGATCCCCTGCGCGGAGAGCGCGCGAGCGCCGGTATACCAAAGGCCGTACATGACGCCGTAACAGCACAGATCGATCATCGCGCCGCCGCCCGCCGCTTCCTGGTGCAGCCAGATCGCGGCGCGTTCTTTTTCGGTGAGCGGTTCGGCCGACTCGCTGACGCCTTTATGCGAAGCGCCCGGTCCGTAAGGCCCGGAATGGCCCACGCGGTAATTGATCTCGACGAGTTTCCCGATGGCGCCGGCGTCGATCAGCTCCTTGGCCTTGCGCGCATGAGGAAGCCATGTTGCCGGCCAGTTCACAATCAGCGTGGTTCCCGCGTCGCGGCAGGCCTTGACCATCCTCTGCGCGTCCGGAAGCGAGATGGCCATCGGCTTCTCAACGCAGACATGGACGCCCGCCCGCGCGCAGGCCTCGACCACATCGGGGTGCTGGTTGTTCTCGGCATTGACGGCCACGATGTCCAGCGCTTCATTCTCCAGCATCCCGCGGTAGTCATCATAGCATTTCGTCATGCCCGCGAGCCGCATCACATTCTTGCGGTTCCACTCCCGGGTATACGGCACGCTTCTCAATTCGGGACACAGCGGCTCCGTGTCCGCGCACGCGACCATCTCCGCCTGCGGATGCGCGGCGAACATCGACGCCACATGGTTGATGTGGGGATGCGCAAAACCGACAATGCCAACTCTGTATTTCTTACTCATTTCAAGATCCCTCGTCGACAACTTCAACGTTCAACGTTCGATGTTCCGCGTTCAAGCTACCCGTTCGTTTGTTCTCGCTCCGCGCGCGGCGGGCTCGCCGTTAGACCGTTTCATCAAGCCGGACTTCACGTCCCCCTTCGGCCGACCGGTAAATCGCCTCCAGCGCGCGGATGACATTCAGCGCCTCTTCTTTCTTCACGCAGATATCCTCCTCGCCCTTGATCACCCGCACAAAATGCGCCACCTCGTTCCAGTGCGCATAAAAGGGATGATTCGGCTCGGGGGGCAGGATTTTGGGCGTCACATCGACTTGGTACCGGCCCATGTTCCTGATGATCCGGAGATCCAGCACGCGCGGGTCAAAAGACAGTCCGCCCTCTGTTCCCATGATCATCACGCCTCCGGCGCTGTCGGGAACATTCGCCGCCCAACAGACCTTGAGCTGAATGGTCCCGCCGTTGTCCAAGCGCAGAAACGCCGCGGCAAAATCCTCCACGTTAAACTTGCCGGCATCATAGGCCGCACTCGAAACGCCGCCCGCAAAAGCGCCGCTCTCGACGGATGAGGTCATCAGATTTTCGTTGCGCGCGCCTATTTTAGAGTACGTCGCCCCGGACACCGCAACGACCTTCGGATTCCCCATGATCCAGAGGACCATGTCCAGCATGTGCGCTCCGAGGTCATAAAGCACGCCGCCGCCCGACAGTTTCTTGATATGGAAGGAGCCGTGGGTGGGAATGCCGCGCCTCCGAAGCCTGGCCGCATCCGCGCAGTACAGCTCGCCGAGCTGTCCGTCCGAGGCAAACGCCTTCGCCGCGGCAACCTGGTTGTACAAGCGCATCGACTGCACCAGCAGATGCCCGGCGGACTCTTCAGCAACCCTGAAGATTTCCGACGCCTCTTCGCCGGTTATCGCCAGCGGCTTTTCACAGAGAACATGCGCGCCGGCGCGCAGCGCCGCAACGGCATGCTCCTTGTGGCAACCGGCGGGCGTGCAGATCGACACGACATCGGGAGAAAGTTCCCGGAGCATTCGCTCGACGTCGTCAAAAGCGCCGGGAACGCTAAAGGTTTGGCCCGTCGCTCTCGCGCGGTCAAGCACGCTGTCCATGACCCCGACGACCTCTACCCCCCGCTGCGCCTGCCAAGCCGGAATATGCGCCGAATTGGCGATCATTCCACATCCGACCATAGCAATCCTCAGTTTATTCTCAGACATAACTTACCCCTGCTCGTTCATTCGTAACATAGCCCGCCAGACTCAGCTCTTAAACAAGGAACGCACAAAATCACCGTTGCGTTTGGCATCGGCAATAAGGTTTTTCGACGGGCAGGACCCCTCAATCACGACCCATCCCGAATAGTTTATATCCTTAAGCGCGGCGGTGACAGATTCAAAGTATGGCTTATCTTCGTCAAGATATGCGGGCTTGGTAAGACCTGCGGACTTGTTCTTATAATGCACTTGGGATATGAGACCTTTTAAACGCCGGATCTCGGCAGGGGAATCGTATCCCTGCGTCTTTCCGGTGTTACACACATCATAGTAGATGCTTATCGAATCATGTCCGATCCCATCGACCAACCGCAGGTTCTGTTCGGCACTGAGATAGTTTTCCAAAGCGAGGGTCACACCAGCGTCCTTGGCACGCGGCGCGGCCTTTTTTAACCGGTTTACCACAAGACTGAATGCTTCTTCCTTTATCTTTTTGCCGTTCTGCAGATCGCCCTTACCGAAAAAAGCCACAAGGACATTGTCGACACCGAGTTCTTTGGCCGCGTCAATGCTCTGCTCAAGCCAAGCCAACCCGCGCGGATCGGTCGCAAGCGGATAATTGTTCAACAGGCCCATCGTAAAAGAAAAGATGGGCAGGCCGATGGACTGCATCTGTGCCTTATAACGCTCCTGTGCCGCCGGCTTGGCGATATCCAATATATCCGCGGCGTTACCCACACTCATCTGAACACCATCGAGGCCGGCTTCTTTGGCGCCTTCCAGACCGACCACACATGCGCCCACTTTAACACCACAACATCCCGCAGCCCGCGCTCTCGGCGGCTGAAGCATGCCGGCGAAGGTCAGCGTCAACGCCGACTGACTGATAAACCTTCTGCGTGTGACATTCATCATCTCAACTCCTAACTGTTCTCCACCACAATCAGGCTTTGAGACCGTCCAGTCGCAGATCCATGATCTCATCCGATTTCAGGATCTCGTCCCACGTGACCAGCCGCTTCTCATAGCCCGCCTTGCGTCCCATGATGGCGATCAGGTTGCTCTCGACGCCGTACTCGACGGACGCGTTGGTGTAGTCGCCGGAGGCGATCAACGAGTGAAAGGTCGCGATATTCGTTATCGCGCCATCTCTGTAAAGAGTCGGCGTTTTACCGCCCTTATACAAATGCTTGCCGAGTATCATGCATTTGCCGCCATATCTCGTTTGCAGGCGGCCTTCCGTTCCGTAGATTTCGACGATCTGATGTTTATCAAGCTCGCCGACGCCATCGTTATAACGCTTGGACGTGAACACGACGGGGACGTTGTCCGAATACTGATAAAGGATACCGAAATGGTCCCAGTTGTCGCCGACCGGCTTTTTCGCCGTGCAGCCCCCTGAGCCGATCGCGTACAGCGGCGGCTTCTTAAACATCCAGTGCATCATGTCGATCGTGTGGATATCGATTTCCACCATATAGTCGCCGGACAGCGCCTTGTAGCACAGCCAGTTCTTGAGGCGCGCTTCGGGCGTGCCCGGCTGAGCCTTCATGCCGTACTCACCCGAGTGATTAAAAACCTCCCCGAAGGTGACCGTCCCTAAAGCGCCCTGGTGAAATCGTTTCACCGTCTCTTGGAAAAAAGGATCCGCGCGGTGCTGAAAATCCACGAAAACGACCTGCTTGTTTCGTGTCGCCTTCTTGGCCGACTCCGCCACGGTCCGGCAGCCCGGAACGTCAACCGACACCGGCTTGGCCGTATAGACGTGCTTGCCGGCGTCCACCGCGTCGGCGATCTGCTGCGGATGGAAACAAGGCGGCGACTTGATAATGACGGCGTCGAGATTTTTGCACTCAAGCAACTTCTTATAACCGTTTAACCCCGTGAACCGGTTCGAAGGGGCAATGCCGTGCTTATCCCCAAACGCGTCCGCCTGCTCCTGAAAATAGTCGGCGCACGCCGTCACCTCATATCCGCCGTGCTCCTTGAAAAGACCGCCGATCCAGGCGCCGCGGCTGCCGCAGCCAACCAACCCCACCGATATCTTGCGGTTGGCCTCGGCCCCCCGAACGAGATGCGGCGCCACCATCATACCCGAGAGCACCGCTGTGCTGCGGCACAGAAATCTGCGCCGTGAAACATGATCCTTTAAACTTGCGCAAGCCGATTCTGCGGTTTTATTCATAAGTGACCGTCCCTTCCGTGTTGTTAGCCGCAATTTAGCCCAAATCGTTATTACGCGCTCGTAAGCGGAGGCCTTTTTTATGTATTTTTAGGCCATGAATAAGCATCAGTTTAAACATGATTTTCTGAAAAGGCTCGGCGGGACAGAGACTTTTGAACAGATGATGGATCTCCTGCCGGACGTTGCCTTCTACGTGAAAGACAGCAAAAGCCGTTTTATCATGTCTAACCGACGCAACAATGAAATCTGTCACGTGGCATCAGAGTTTAACGTTATCGGAAAAACGGATTATGACTTTTTTCCGCGGGACCGGGCGGCTCTTTATATCGAACGTGACAGACAAGTCATGAAAACAGGCATCCCCTTTATAAACGTCGTTTCCCCCGCACCCGAAGAAGAAGGTTCCAATCACCTCATCATCGGGAGCAAATTCCCGCTCAAAGACCGTGAGGGCAAAATCATCGGGGTTGCGGGCATTCACCGCTCCGTCGATGAAACGCGTGCGACACCCAAGTCCTACGGTCCCTTCTCAAAAGCCGTGCAGTACATCCACAACAACTATTTTGAGTCCATCAACACCCAGAAGATCGCCGCGATGGTCGGGATGTCGCACCGCCAATTCAACCGGCGCTTTCAACGCTTCTTCAACACCTCGCTCTGCCAGTACCTGATGCGGGTTCGGATCAACGCGGCGTGCCGGCTGCTCACGGAGACTGATCGCAGCGTAACGGGCATAGCGGGAGAAGTGGGGTTTTATGACCAGAGCCACTTCTCCAGAACCTTCACCCGGCTCATGGGGCTTTCTCCGCTTAAATACCGCAAGCGTCATATCCCTGATTCAACCGGCAGGAGATAGGACGCGACAGGATGAACAGGATTGAGCCTTCGGCGTTGAGCGTTTTTGTCCCCTCACGCCAACCGGTCCAGCGGGCTGCGGACCGAAACGCCCGGCTTGTTGAGCACGTGCGTGTAGATCATCGTCGTCTCCACGTCCGCATGGCCGAGCAATTCCTGAACCGTCCGGATGTCGTGCCCCGCCGCAAGCAGATGCGTCGCGAAACTGTGCCGCAGCGTGTGCGGCGTCACGCGTTTATCGATCCTCGCTTCGGCGGCAGCCTTGCGCACGGCATGCTCAAAAGCCCCCTCCTGAACGTGGTGCCTTCGACGGATCCCCGAGCGCGGGTCCACCGCCGTCTCCCGCGACGGGAAGAGCCACTGCCAGATCCAGGTTTCACCCACCTTCGGCATCTTGTTCTCCACCGGCGGCGGCAGCCAGACACCCGCCAGACCGGTGGCCCGGTCCTGTTCGAACAGCCCCCGCAAGCGCTCCAGATGCGCGGACAGCGGAGCCTTTATGGATTCGGGCAACACCGTCACGCGGTCCTTGCCGCCCTTGCCGCCGCGCACCGTCACGATCCCCCGTGCGAGATCGACATCCTGCACGCGCAACCGCAACAGTTCCATCAACCGCAGCCCAGCCCCGTACATGAGCTGCGCCATCAGCCGCGTCGTGCCCTGCAGCATACCGAACAACGCGCGACACTCGTCCACGGTCAGCACGGTCGGCACACGCGCCGGCCTGCGCGAGACCTCGAAGCCTGAGAAATCGCCCGGCTCGCGCCCCGCCACCTCTCGGAAGAGGTAGACCACCGCGTTCAGCGCCTGCCGCTGCGTGCTGGCGGACAGCCTGTGCTTGACGGCCAGCTCCGTCAGAAAGCGCTTGATGTCCTCGTCCCCCGCCTCCTCCAGCGGCTTGGGGCCCAGCCACGCGCAGAAACGGCGGGCCCACTCCCGGTAGGAGGTCTCCGTCCGCCACTGGTAATGTCCCACGCGTAGCCGTTCCACCAGCTTGCGCTCCCACGGCGTCGCCCCCAAGTCCGCCTTCTCCGGCTCGATCACCGCCGGCGCATCCTCAACCCCTCTCTCCCCAACTCCTAACTCCTCCTTCCTAACACCTCCTTCGGTATTCCGCCTTTTCGCCGCCCGGAAGAACCACCGCACCGCCTCGCGCTCCTCTTCGCGGTCCCGCCCAGCCGACTTCTCCCCGTCGAAGTACGCCTTTGCCGACGCGAGGGACGCCCGCACATGCCGGTCTTTCAGGTGCTTGAGATAACCCATGACCGCCCGCCTGTACGCGTCCCGCCGATCCGCCGCCACATCCGGATCAGTCGCAAGCGCAGCCTTCCATTGTGAAAACGACACCGGGCTTCTCAATTCGGCGTCCGTGTACATACCCGCACCTCCAATCCGAGTTAGCATTTACGAGGTTACGAATAACAGCCAATAGTATCAAGTGAAAATCTCAACTCGGTTCCGCCATCAGCCATCTCCGCCGTCAAAAAAAAGCCGCAACCGCCTGAAGATCAGAAAATTACACGTAAACATCAATTTCCGTTTGACCCAAGGGTCGCCAACGCGTAAAATTATTTGGTCGGTTGGGATTTTCATATCCCGGTTGAGACTAATACACTGTTTGCGAAATTCAAAAGGGAAAAAAGAAGTTGCCGCGGGATTGCCCGGCGCCGGACTTGATGTTAAGATAAAGCCGCCGTTGGACGCTCCGGCGGCTCAACAGAGTTAGAGCTGACCGGAGCGCCCAACGGCGGTGAGGTAAGTCCGCCGCGATCCGGAAAATTTGAGGGAGGGAAGGAGAAAGAGGCGGCGGGCTTCGGCGAAAGGTTGTCGGTTTGCGGAAAGGCCTTCTCTCTCTCCCGCGTTGAAGCGCAAACAAGGCGATTATGCTCAACTCGGGTACGAGTTGAGCATATCTTCACGTT
>CAZTDL010000212.1:0-7246 GCA_964612775.1 uncultured Lentisphaeraceae bacterium | reverse complement strand
GATGGCATTACTCGGCTCGGGTTTTGATCCCGGGGTCACGAGCGTTTTCTGCACATACATCCAGAAACATTTTGTGTCCGCCATCGACGAAATCGACATCATCGACTGCAATGCCGGTAGTAATGGCCAGCCCTTTGCGACAAACTTTAACCCGGAAATCAACATCCGCGAAGTTTCCGCTAAGGGACGCTATTGGCAGCAAGGCGAGTGGATCGAAACCGAACCGCTCTCCGTTAAGTCGCCTTTCACGATGCCCGAAGGCCTCGGTTCGCTCAACATCTATTTGATGTACCATGAGGAACTGGAGTCTCTCGGGAAACACATCAAAGGTCTCAAGCGCGCCCGCTTCTGGATGAGTTTTTCGGACAACTACCTCAAACATCTCGAAGTCCTTAAAAACGTCGGAATGACACGTATTGACCCCGTAAAATTCAAGGGCGTTAACATTGTGCCGTTACAGTTTCTCAAGACGTTATTACCCGACCCTGCCACACTGGGCCCTCTGACCAAGGGTAAAACCTGTATCGGCTGCCAAGTCAAAGGTACGGATGCAAAAGGCAGAAAACGGACGATCTTCGTCTACACCATTTGCGATCACGAAGCCTGTTACAAAGAGGTTCAATCGCAGGCGATCTCATACACCACCGGCGTGCCCGCCATGATCGGCGCCAAGATGATCCTGACAGGAAAGTGGACGGGCAAAGGCGTGTTTAACATGGAGCAGTTCGATCCTGATCCCTTCATGGATGCGCTTAACCAATACGGCCTTCCGTGGGCAGTGCTCAAAAAACCGGTATTTAAAATGTAGAAGACTCCTGTTACGTCCGCAGCCCGATCAGGAGACACTCCTTATATGCGCACCGTGCCGAGATAGATTTTGATGTTACACGATGCCCCTCTACTTGACAAACACGAAGCCGACAGCATACAGTCTTATAAAAACGTGTTATTATTAAGCGCGAAGGGACAAACAGATGGTTGGCGTCCGTCCAAAACGATCGGGTCAACGCTCAGCAGGGCCGTGGGAAACAGTCCGACTGTTCAACAAATCGTTCTCTGAGCAACAGACCTGCATGCGTACAGTTTATGCAATTGCGCAAAAGGTCGTGTTTCCGCTACCCGGCACCGTCGAAACTTTCGGCGTGCATGTCGGTCCCATTCCCGACACTTTCTTTACGCCGCGAAAAAACATCTTTTCAACGTTGTTCTACGCCATCTATCTCACGCTAAACATCCCGCAGCCACGACGCATGCTCTACGGGGCGCTCAACCACCTGTTCAGAATCTGGGTTACGAGCGCCGACAACCTGCTGGATGACGAAGATAAATGCGTTTTGCCACTGGTGATGCCAAGGTCGTCGCGCGTGATGAGGGAAGTTGTCGCTATTATGGCAGCCGATCGCGTGCTCTGGCATCTCCTTCGTACGGCTATTTCCGCGAAGACACTCTCGGCAAACCAAGCTGATGAACTGGCTGAACAGTCCTTAAGATGTCTGCTTCCCAGCGCCGCCCTAGAGGCCAGCGAAGAAGGAGGCATCACAAGCAGGCCTTCACCGGAGTACGTTCTTGATACAATTCACATGTTCAAGACCGGAATGCTCTTTAACATCCCTTTTTTGGGCATCGATGTGGTGGAAAAAGAGCTCGATCCTGAACACGTAAACCGATTGAAGCGTGCGCTCATGTTGTTCGGTGGCGGGTGCCAATTGCTTGACGACGTTCGCGACGTAGGGCGGGACTTTATAGAACGGCGGCATAATTACGTTCTTTCAGTCTTAGCAAGGGATCAGCCGGAACAATTGCGGATATGGTCTGGTCAAGACATTAAACCGGGTGACAGGCTATACCGAGACATCGTACCAATCTGTTTACCCGCACTCAGACTCGGCTTTAAAAAACTCATTGAAGCCTGTCACGCCTTACAGGCTGAAGGCATGCTTCCGCGCAGGTCACCGGTCAACCAGATGGCGCTTTCGATGGTCACCGCACTTGATTTGGAGGAATTATCGTATGCGTGCACAACCCTCTGAGGAAAAGCCCCCCCAGACACGAGGACGAACGCTCGACCACGCTGCGAGCGTTTATGATCTTCTCGCGCCAGTCATGACTTTATGGCAAGAAAATCGCTATCGCCGTCTTGCTATACGGTTGTTGACGCTGAAGGGTGATGAGCAGATACTTGATGTCGGATGTGGAACCGGTATCTTGACACGCCAACTGGCGCAAGCATTAAGCGTTCGAGGAGACGCGTGTGCTGTCGGAGTTGATGCCGCACCAAAAATGATTCGCGTTGCCCGACGCAACTCGACTAAAACCTCCAACGTGCGCTTCGATATCGGCGTTGCCGAAGCCCTACCGTATGAGGATCAGTGTTTCGACTGCGCCGTATCTACTTTTTTCTTCCACCATATTGACGCCGAACTGAAACGATGCGCCCTCACGGAACTGCGTCGGGTTCTCAAACCGGGAGGACGGCTTGTCATCGTTGACGTCGACGTCCCCTACACGTGGTTCGGCCAACTTTGCGCATGGTCGGGGTACTGGTTGTTCAGGCAGGAGGAAATCCGAGAGAACATCCGCGGTGAGCTGCGGCTGGCTCTGGCGGACATCCCCTTTCAGGAAGTAAAACGCGTGGCACAATATTCTGGTTACGTAGGTGTCTATTGTGTGATCAACTGAGGAGCATTTATGACGACAAAACCGCTTATTTTTTCAATATCGACGGCTTTTAGCCTGATGGTGTGCGCAGAACAAAATGACAACGCGAAGGAGGACGCCCCAACTGTTCCGACTGAAACGGCGTTAAAGGTCGCGGTTGAAACATATTTCGGCGACCTATTCCAACGTTTGGGCAAAGCTGCCGAACAGTCGCCGACAGAGGAAAGTTTTCGTGCAATCATGAAACCTGAGATTGAAAACGTTGACGGCTTGTTTGGCGCGACACTCATCAATGCGGATTGGGAAATCAGACAGGTCTACTTCAAGCGTGATTTCCTCGCCGTCGGATTCAGCCTGAAAAAAGTCAAAGAGCTCGACGTTTTCCGCACACTGATGGCTCAGAAACCCGAGCCTCAGCTTAGCGAGCCGGGACACGGAAGCATCATGCAACCGCGCCTGATTGCCATGCGTTATCCGATGGTCAAAGACGGCAAGATGGTCGGCATGGTTTCGATGATGGTGAGAACTCCTTACTTCTTAAAGGCCGTTGGATTAGATAAATGCAGAGCCTTTAAGATCACCTGCCTTAACAAAGAATCCGAAAGCCTAGGGACACTCTCGGAGAAGCCAAAGGAAATCAAGCTCTCGCTGCCGTCAACGGAATGGGTGATCCAATACGAGTAACCCTGTTTAGAGAAACGAAAACACCTACAAAACAAGGGCAAGACGAGCCCGTGTTTTGTTAAACGATGCAACACAGAAAAGCGTATTCCTCAACACCAGTGCGACGGGCGCTATGGGGCTTGGATCAGACCAATCGCTTCAGCAATGCGTCGGTTTGATCCTCGGTACCGATCGTGATCCGGAGATATTGGCCCGTAACAGGGCCCGGAAAATGACGCACAAAAATCTTTGCGGCTTTCAACGCCTCAAAAACCTTTTTCGCATCCCCATCCGGCGGGCGGGCAAAAAGAAAGTTTGTCTGAGAATCGCAGACGGTCCAATTGAGCCGACGCAGTTCATTCGTCAGTCGCCCGCGTGTCAAACGGATCTTTTGTACGTTCGTACGCATGTAGGACAGGTCGTTTAGAGCGGCCAAGCCGACCACCTGTGCCAGCACGTCCATGTTATATGAATCTTTGATCTTATAGAGCGCGCCGATCAGCTCAGACGGGCCGATCACATAGCCAAACCGCATACCCGCCAGCGAAAAGGACTTCGAAAAAGTCCGCATGACCAGCGTATTCGCATTATTCTCTGCCAAGGCAAGATCCATGCAGTTTGAGTCAGCAAAATCACCATAGGCCTCGTCGATCAAAACCACGCCGTCGAATTTCTTGCAAAACGCCGTCACAACGGCCTTGTCATACATCAAACTGGTTGGAGCGTTGGGATTGGTCATGAAAAAGAGCGACGCGCCATAATCATCCGGCATATGCCAAGTGAAATCCGCATTGAGATTCACAGGGCGCAATGCGACACCGCGACTTTCCGACAATACAGGATAGAGCGAATAAGAAGGCAAAAAATAGCCGACACTGCCATGGTTTTCCACAAAAGCCCGTGTGCAAAGCGCCAAGATCTCGTCCGAGCCATTACCGATGAAAATCTGCTGCACCGAGCAGCCATGGATCTCCGCGATGCGCTGACGCAATGCCATGAAGACTGGATCGGGATAGAGACGCAACCGCTCATAATCAAAGGCCTTAAGAGCTTCGGCAACCTTCGGACTCGGCGGATATGGGTTTTCGTTGGTGTTGAGCTTGATAATGCCCGAGTCTTTGGGTTGCTCACCGGGCGTATAGGCTACCAGAGCCTGAACGTTTTTACAGATGTACATAGCGCATGAACTATACCACACTCCGTACGTTAAGCACATGGGCGTTTACACTTTTTAAAAAAAATCATTTTGTCCGCTTGCCAGCGGGCGCACTGTTTTGTTATTGTACAACCCACTTTTGCGCCCATCGTCTATCGGTTAGGACACAAGGTTTTCATCCTTGGAAGCGGAGTCCGACTCTCCGTGGGCGCGCCAGTTCTAAAGACCGCAAGCATTTTGCCTTGCGGGTTTTTTGTTTCGGACCACTCTGCGGGGCCAACCATGAAAATCTTGTTGCTCACGCCACCGCTCGTCCAACTTAACACGCCCTACCCCGCCACGCCCACACTGACTGGCTTTTTGCAAAGTCAGGGCGAAGATGCGGTTCAGGCTGATCTTTCACTCGAACTCAGCCTCCGGCTCTTCTCCCGCGACGGACTCACGAAGATTGCGGAGGCATGCCGCACGCAAACAGCACCGTCTCCCATCGTCCGATTCTTTCTCCATCAGTTAGACGCATACCAAGACACGATTGAAAACGTAATCGCCTTTCTCCAAGGGCGAAATGAATCCGCGGGATGGCTCATCGCCCGCCGCAGTTATCTGCCTGAAGGACCTCGGTTCGCCGCGCTTGCGCCGAAAGGTGCCGGGATAGACGAGGAAGAAACGCTGACGGATCTATTCGGAACGCTTGGGGTCACCGACCGCGCCAAGCTGATCGCCTCGCTCTATCTCGACGATCTCGCCGATATTATCCGCGAAGGCGCGGACCCCGACTTCGGATTTGCCCGCTACGCGGAGCAAATCGCGGTCAGCGCCCCAAGTTTCGATCCAATCCTTCAGCGGCTTTCCGCGCCACCCACACTGATCGACCGTCTTATCGACGCCCTCGCCGAAGAGTATCTCAACCGGTATCGACCCTCGATTACCGGCATCACGCTCCCTTTCCCAGGCACAGTCTATGCCGCCTTCAGGATCGCCACGGTCATACGTCGTCTTGCGCCTTCCGTTCGCATCGTTTTCGGCGGGGGGTACATCAACACGGAACTTCGCGCGCTTTCCGACCCGCGCGTCTATCAATTTGCAGATGAGCTCTGTTTCGATGAAGGTTTTGACCCTTGGCTCGGTATTCTCGGCAAAGCTTCCCGCATCAGGACGACGTCCTCCAGCAAGTTGCCCGCGTCTGTCCTCAGGTCACCGGTCCCGAGCGCATGTCCTGCACGCCATATAGTCACCCCGTCTTACGCAGGCCTTGATTTTTCACGGTACATCAACATGATCGAGATGGCCAATCCGATGCACCGCATCTGGTCAGATGGCAAATGGGTCAAGATGCAACTTGCCAACGGGTGCTATTGGCATAAGTGTGCTTTTTGCGACACGACCCTGGATTATATCGGACGCTACGAGCATCCGGACGCCAAAACGCTTGTAGACGCGATCATCAAACTCAAACGCGAGACCGGTCAGTCCGGCTTTCATTTCACCGATGAGGCAATCGCCCCCGTCCTGATCCGACAACTGTGCGAAGAATTGCTGGCACGTGGCGAGACAATAACATGGTGGGGCAATATCCGCTTCGACAAAAGCTTCACCCCCCATCTCGCAAGTCTCATGGCTCAAGCAGGCTGCATCGCGGTTACAGGCGGTCTCGAATGCGCGCACGACCGGTTACTGAAACTGATGAACAAAGGCATCACGTTGGCTAGCGTCACGCAGGCATGCAACGCTTTCTCGGATGCGGGCATTCTGGTTCACGCGTATCTCATGTATGGTTTCCCGACACAGACAGAGCAAGAAACCTACGACGCGCTGGACTATGTGCGACGACTCTTCGCTTCAGGTCAAATCCAGTCCGCTTACTGGCACCGTTTCGCCTTGACTGCACACAGCCCCATCGCTCAGCATCCAGGGAAATTTGGGCTCTCCCTCCACGCCAGTCCCGATCCGAAAGCAAGGCGTTTCGCCCTTAACGAGATTCCTTACGATGAGCCCGACGCGCCAAACCACGAAAAGCTCGGAAAAGGCCTGAGGCTGGCCCTTTACAATTACATGTTAGGCTTGGGACTTGACCACCCTGTCCGCACATGGTTTACGCAGACGACTACCTCTGGAACCCGTTTTGAGGATTTGTAAACAGGCGATAAAAGCTGTATAGTAAGTCCCACTGAATCGTTAAAGACGATAGTATGGGTTCAGCATTGCGTTATTAAACAGGGAGTATGCCATGGCAGAAGATTCGGTTCAGCCGTTTCACCAACGTGTCGTTCAGCCGCATTTCGTGTTCCCGTTTGTGCTCACAACTTCACTCTTCGCGTTATGGGGCTTCGCGAACGACATTACAAATCCGATGGTCGCGGCCTTTAAGAACATCCTGTTGATCAGCAATTTCGAAAGCTCGCTTGTCCAATTCGCTTTTTATGGCGGCTATTGCGTGATGGCCATCCCCGCAGCAATTTTTATCAAGCGCTTCACGTATCAGGCAGGTCTCGTCCTTGGACTCGCACTTTATGCGATAGGATGCCTTCTGTTCATTCCGTCGGGATGGATGATGGCGTTCTGGGCCTTTCTGCTTGCCTATTTCATCATGACCTGCGGCCTCTCGTTTCTCGAGACAAGCGCGAATCCTTATATTCTGTCGCTGGGTTCAGAAGCGACTTCCACGCGTCGCCTTAATTTTGCACAGGCGTTCAACCCTATGGGATCGCTGACGGGGATGCTGATAGCCAAGAACTTCATTCTGCAGAAACTCGATCCCATGACCGAGGA
>CAZTDL010000211.1:0-7253 GCA_964612775.1 uncultured Lentisphaeraceae bacterium | reverse complement strand
AAGCCAACATCCTCACTGTTAGAACCGGGACGTCCTTCGATCTCTGCCAGTCGGTCAATCCCCTCCGCTGGTCGTTGGTCCTCGAAGACCAAGCCCACCTGACCGCACGCAACAATACCGTTTCAACCCATAACAGCGTCACAGGTCCAGTCACCCTCTCGGGCAACGCGGTTCTCGACGGTTTCTGCCATGACACCCTTGCCGGTGTCCTATCCGGCCCGGGGGTCTCGTCAAATCCACCGGCTTCACTCACTTGACCGGTACCAACAACACCTACGCCGGAACCACAACGGTAACCAACGGGACCCTCCTTGTCATAACTCCGACCACGCTTCCAAATGCCGATTTCTCCCGCGTTTCGGTCTCAAACACAGGTATTCTCGCCGTCCGTCCGGCAGGCTCTTCGGAAGGCCAGCCGGGCTGGACCGATGCGGAGATCGGCACGCTGTCGTCCTCAGGCGCGTTCACCTCCCGTTCCACCTCGCTGGGATTCGAAACCACCTATGAGGACACGTCTTTCTCTGACCCGTTACCGCTCGCAGGCATCGCCAAATTCGGCACGCAAAAGTTGACGCTTGAGTCGACCACCCGCGACCTCGGCCCGTTCACGGTCTACGACGGCGAGCTGAACCTGTCAACCGTTTCCTACTCCCTCGGCTCATATTCCGTCCCCATCGGAGCAGACCCGCTCAACACATCCCTCGCCATCCTCCGCCTCAGCGGCAACGCGTCCCTTCAGACCTCCGACCCCGGCTACTATCGCAGCGGTCCGCTGGTCGCAGCCGGCACCGCGTCCGCTTCACGCGGCATCCTCTGCATCGGCGACAACGCCGCCATTTCCGGACGCCTTTACCTCGGTTCCGGCGGCGGTAACGCCGAAGGTGCCGTCTACCAGACCGGCGGAATGTTCCTCAATACTGGCGGAGCCGCCAACGACGGACGCGCCGGCATCAACGGCCACGGCTATTACGAAATCAGCGGCGGCTCCATGACCAATAAGGGCTACACCCAATTCGGCGTCAACCTGAACAACTCCGGCATCCTTCGACAGACCGGCGGAAGCGTCACCTTCAACTCCGGCTCGGTTCCCGCGCAAGGCATAATCGGCGACTATTATAATGGCTCGCTTGCCGTACGCGCCGGTCTCGGGCTCTTTCACCTCTCAGGCGGCACGTTCACCACCGGCACGTCGAAGTTCTCCCTCGGCGAGTATTCGGGCGAAAACAACTACAACGACGGCACCGGCGTTCTCACGATGGAAGACGATGCCGACGCTTCAGTCGGCTACCTCGAACTCGCCAACCGCAACAATTACGCCCTTTCCATCGTGAACCTCAACGGAGGAAACCTTGCCACACGCTACGCGCAGAAAGGCGGCAACAACAACTCGGCCAACGCCCGCGCTTTCGTCAATTTCAACGGAGGAAACCTGCGCATCACCGAGAACGGAGTCGCCATTCGCACCGCCGCCAACAACTCAGCCGCCGTCCTCGGCGTCGGCGATGGCGGAGCCTCCATTGAAGTCGATCCCGGCATAACCGCCACACTCGACCTCCCTCTCAATCCGTCCGCAGGACAGGGTCTGACCTATATCGGCATCAACAGCCGGGGTGCCGGTTACATCGCGCCGCCCTTTGTGAACATCACCGGGGGAGGCGGCTATGGAGCCTCGGCCGTCGCCGCCCTCGACCGCGCGACCGGCCAGCTCGCCGCCATCCGCATCACGTCTCCCGGCACAGGTTATACTTCCGTCCCCTCCGTTTCCCTCGTCGGCGGCGGCTATACCTCCGCAGGCTCGGTGCAAGACGTCGCGATCGGTTTAAACGGCTCTACAGGCGGTCTCTCCAAACGCGGCAGCGGCACCCTTGCTCTTACAACCAACAACACCTTCCGCGGGGCCATCACCGTCTCCGGCGGCATCCTCTCCGCCCGCACGCCAGCCTCCGTTCCCCAAGGCGCCGACCTCGTTCTCGACGGAGGAATCCTTGACCTTGGAGGAGGCATCCTCACCAACGCCAGTGTCACCCTTTCTTCCGGCGGAGGACTGCTCAACGGCTCAGTCGTCACAGCCACGCTCCTCAAGGATGGCATCGGCACCGCCGAGCTCACCACCGGCATCACTCTCGCCACCGTGCCTGCGGACAAGAACCGCGGTACCCCAGGTCTATATGAAGGTCGCCTAGCCAACCGGCTCAACCGCACCGACCCTAATCCCCGCACGTCGGTTCAGCTCACAACCCGTGCCGTGAACGGCGCCTATGTCTCCTCAGGCGGCACCATCAATTCCTGCCGGTGGCCCGACAACACCTGCTACGTCTACACCGGATACCTCTGGAATCGCTCAGCCACCAATGTCGTGTGGACCTTTGGTGAAAACTTCGACGACAACGTCTACCTCCTGATCGACGGCCACGCGATCCTTGACAACGATTCCGCATCCACCCCCACCTACCGCAACCTTCTGCTTACCCCCGGTCCCCACGCCTTTGAAGTGCGCTGCGGACAAAGCGGCGGCAATCTCGGAGCCAACTGGGTCAGAACCGATACCACCCGCGTCGGCTTCGGCGTCGACGTCCTCGGACGCGCGCAGAACGTCGCCGACAATTACCTGCCTCTGACCGATCCCGGAGACGGCTCGCTCTTTACCCTCGACTTGCCGGCGAGCTACCTGAATACCGAGATCACGTCCGCTCCGGACATCCCCGCCCTGCCCGCCGAGGTCGCCGCCAACGTCGGCTCGCTCGCCGAAGGGTACGCCCTCGTCTACGCCTCCGATGTGCCGACTGCGGGAGGCCTCATCAACGGAACGGTCGCGGGCACCCGGTATTACGCGGACTACTCGCTCTCCGACACCAACGACTTTGATCGCGTCGCCTACTATCTGGAACTGGACCATCCGACCTACGGTCACCAGTACATATGGGTTTCCTTCGATACCGTCACACGCGACCGTACGCTCATCGGTTACCCCTTCCACGACACCGCCGCGGGTGCCGGCTATTGCGCCAACATCTTCCAATGCAAGGTGAACAACATGGACGTCCGTTCCAACGTCAGCGGCATCACCAACTACGCGGGCTGCGCCTTCGGCAACATCGAGTTCTGGCCCAACAATTACGGCCAATCCGACGTCCTCGGTCTCGGCGCTTCCTCCGACGCCAACAACAGCGGCTATGACTTCGGCGATCAAAAGAGCGACGGCGTCGTCTCCGCCACGGGACACGGTTCCTTCCAAATCCACAACTGGCACGACAAGACGACCCTTTTCGCCATGGGGAACTGGGGAACCGGCAACAGCACAATCTCGCTCGGCATCGGCAACCAGCCCGGTTCCGGCACAAGCATCGCCCCCGACTGGACCTTCAACTACAACGGAACGGCCTACACCTCACGCCGCCTTTATGTTTTCACGCGCGATATCGTCCATTCGCCGAAAACGCCCTCCGCCACCGTCGCCGAAGGCACGCTCCGCATTCACCATGGAAACATCTCTCACCCTCTCCCCGAAACCATTCTGTCCAAGGTCGGTGCGGCCGCAAACGAGTACGATATCGTTTACGTCTCCTCAGTGCCCATCACCGCCAACACGATCGTCAGCGGCACGGCTTACAGCATCGACAACTCGAACGACACCAAGCCGTTCGATCGCGTCGCCTACTATCTGGAACTGGAACACCCCACCTACGGCAACCAGTGGGTCTGGGTGGCCTTTGACGCCCACACATCGGACCGTAAGAAACTGGGCTATCCCAGCCAAAGCAACAACCTGTTCATGTGGCAGCAGAAAGTCAACAACATGGACGTCCGTTCCAACGTCAGCGGCGTAACCGACTGCACGGGCTCATCCACAGGCAACATCGAGATCTGGCCCAGCAATTACTCGGGAACCACGATACCCGCCAGCGGGTTGGACGGCACCGGCAGCTTCGACTACGACGATTCCGGCGCGTCGGCAACATCCAACGGCCACGGTTGCTTCCAGATCCACAACTGGGGCGATAAGGTCACGCTGCTGGCCATCTCGCACTGCGGCGGCAATGGCAATACGAACGGTGTCGGCATCGGTAACAACCCGCAGCTCACGAACGCCGATCCTGACTACACCTTCACCTACAACGCGGCGCAATACTCCGTCCGCAATTTCTACGTCTGTGTCCATCCCGCCCTGCTCAGTCCGGGCGATACGCTGGCGGCCGTCGACCTGAGCGTCGCCGCAGGCGCGACGCTCGATCTCGGCGGCGCGACCCAGACCGTTCATTCCGTCTGCGGCTCGGGCACCGTCTCCAACGGCGTGCTTGACGCAGGCATCGTCCTCAGCCCGGCCGGCGATGGCGTGGTCGGAACCCTCGCCCTTTCAGGTATCAGCCTCGTCCCCGGCGTCCAGTATCACGCCGACATCGGCGACCTGCTGGACGTGGCGGGGTCGTTCGACGCCACGGGCATGATCCTGCACATCAACAACCCCGAATCGCTCATGCGTTCGCAGATCTACACACTCATTCAGACCTCGGATGGCATCATCGGCGATCCCACGCTCGATACGCCGCTTCCTTCAGGCTGGAAAGTGTTTCGCAAAGGCAACGCGCTCATTCTCCTTTCGGAGGGCGGCACAATCCTCTTTTTGAAGTGACAAAAGAACGGTTTGTCCATTTCCGCCGACATTCGACCCCGTGTCCCGATTTGAATGCGTTTGACGCGGCAAGCAAGCGTCGCGTGCCGTGTCGCGCGGTTTGTTCCCCTTGTTGTCGATATGATCGATGTTGCCTTGGACGGACACGAAGTCGTCCAAGGCCCGCTCTTCGTGAAAACCGCCTTTTGAATCAGAACCGAAACGCACACGATTCAAAACGAGAAGACGTAAAAAAACATTTTTCGGGTTGAATGAGACCCGAAAGAAGATTAGTCTTTATGAGAATAAAGTATAGTTATCTTGGATGCTGTGTGAAAGGATGTGCCATGAATAGTAACCGTTCCGTTTTCGGTTGTTTGTCGTCTCTCGTTCGCCGCTCGCTGCCGGTCATTCTGTGCTCGACAGTCGCGATCACCTCGTTCTCGCTGCCGCCGCCTCTGCGCATCATGCCGCTCGGCGATTCCATCACCTACGGCGCCAACAGCGACGGCATCGGCGGCGGTTACCGCTATCCGCTCTATGTCGCGCTGACAAACGCGGGGTATAACGTCGATTACGTCGGCACGCAAACCTCTATCCCGCACGCCGGTCTCGGCGCGGAAATCAACCACGAGGGACACAGCGGCTGGCATGTCTCCGCCGCCAGCAACGGCCTATATGAGAATATTCTCACTTGGCTCTCTCAAATCGACGCCCCCGATGTGGTCCTTGTCCACATCGGCACGAACGACACCGGTGACGTTCCCAACTTTCCTGGAACCATCGACGAACTCGACGCGCTCATCATCCGCATCGCCACGGCCCGCCCCTACGCGCACATCATCGTCACCACCCTGCTGAAACGCGGCGCGGACGACACGGACTCCAGAAACGTCCTCATCGATACCTACTTCAACCCGTACGTCTTAAGTCGCTTCCAAGCCCACCAAGCGGCGGGCCGCCGTGTCCATTTCCTCGACATGCACGCCTACCTTGAGCGGACGGACATGTACGACAATCTCCACCCCAACAACGGCGGCTACGGCAAAATGGCCGCCGCGTGGTTCCCTGTCGTCACCAATATCGTCACCCCCTACGGCGACCTCGTCCCGCCCGCCGTCGCCACCGTCAAAACATCCGCCGCAAACACGCTCACAGTCACGTTCTCCAAGCCTATCGACCCCGCAGCGTCTCCGGCCGTCACCAACTCGGCCGCATGGACCTTGTCTCCCGCAGGCACCGTCACCGCCGTCTCCGCGCTCTCCTCTGACCAGCGCACAGTCACCCTCACCCTTTCAGGACTCACCCCGGCAACCGTCTCCACGCTCGCCTTCACCGGAACCGTCACCGACCTCGTCCCCGCGACGCGCGGAGGCCCCTTCACCGCCTCGCTTTCCGGCATGATCGGCACCTTCTACGCGTCCAACGTGCGCGCCTGGACCGGCCTCGGATCGGACGCCGCATGGTCCACCGCCGCCAACTGGACAGGCAACACCGCCCCCACCTCAGCGGACACCGCGCTCTTCACCGGCAACGGCAACGACAAGACCGCCCTCACTCTCGGCATCGGCGCGACCGCCGCCGGGCTCACCTTCGCCCCCGACGCCGTCGCCTACACGCTCGGTCTCCCGAGCGAGACGCTGACCCTCTCCGCCAACGCCACGCTGACCCTCCCCGCCGGTTCGGCGAACGCTCAGAGCGTCCCGGCCGCCCTCCTCGTCAGCGGTAACCTTTATGTCTACAACTACGAGCCGTCCAAGAGCCTCACCCTCAGTTACACCAACAACTCCACCCGATACATCTACCTGCGCGGCAACGGCCCCATCACCTTCAACACGTTCCGCCGTGCCCCCGCCCAAGAGGAAACCGACACAAACTGGACCTACCTCGAATCCCGCATCAACGCCCCGCTCACCTTCACCGAGCGCATGACGATCGGCGCTCTCTGGGGCTACGACTACCCCATCAACCTCACCTTCGCCCCGCACACCACCAATGTCTTCTGCCGCAACGAATGGAATTTCGCCATCAATGTCGGCGGCACCATCAACGGCGAGGGCGCAGCCCTGCGCATCGTTCCTTCGGATTCCTCCAAGCGTGCCTGCATCGCCCTCCAGACCTACCGCCTCGACACGAACGTTCAGTTCATCGCTCCTAAGGGCTTCGAGACGCTCAACGGCTGGACGAGAGGCACCCCTCGCCCTGAACCACCCCGACAACGATATCCAGGGCACCCTCGCGCTTGACAGAGGCAACTGCGTGGAAGTCGCCTTCCTCGCCCCCAACGGCACGCCGAACCCCCTCGGCTCCTGCTCGACCGTCAACTTCAGTAACCCGCTCGACAGCGGCATCTACGCCCGTCTGCGCGTCACCGGCTCCACGGCCTCCTCTACCGATAAGGCCTTCACCGTGGACAAAGACCGCGCCGTCATCGAGACCTCCGGCAGCGGCACCCTCGCCTTCACCGGCTCTTTCACCGGCGCAGGCACGTTCGTCTTCGACGCCTACGGGGACATGGCGCTTTCCGGTGTCCGCTCCGGCACCGGTGGACTCGCCAAGAACGGAGCTGGGACCCTCACCCTGACCGCTGCCAACACCTATACCGGCACGACCTCTGTTGAGGGCGGTACGCTCGCCCTCCCGG
>CAZTDL010000210.1:0-7261 GCA_964612775.1 uncultured Lentisphaeraceae bacterium | reverse complement strand
CAGTTGACCGCCTACGGTGAAAGCCTGCTGCCGGCCTGCACCTATCGCGACCTGCACGGCAGCAAGTTCCATTACCAATGGTGCCACAGCACCCGCTCGCAAAACGCCGTACTCGTCAACGGCGCGAACCAACTCACCCATTCGACCGCCGCCGCAGGCCGCCTCACGGATTCGCGCTTCACGCCGCAGTGGGACTACGTGCGCGGCGAGGCCACCGCCGCCTATACCGGCTTGGTCACGCGCGCCGAACGCGCCGTCGTTTTCGTCAAACCCGACATCATCGTCCTTTATGACGACTTTGCCGCGCCCGAGCCCGTCACCTTCCAGTTCATGCTGCACGGTCTCAGCGCCTTCACGCTGAACCAGTCGGCGCAAACCCTGCGGCTCGACCGGCAAAAGGCCGGGCTCACCGTCAAATATCTTGCGCCCCAGCCGCTTGTCTTCACGCAAACCGACGGCTTCACGCCGCCGCCGAAAGCGAACAACAGCGCCAAGTCTTTCCCCGATCAGTGGCATGTTGAAGCCTCTCTGCCCGCACCCGTAACCGCCAGCGACACGCTAACGATCCTTGTCCCCTACCGCGCCGGCGCCGACCCGTCGTGGCACGCCGAACGCGCCGACTCCGCCACCGCCAGCGGCTTGCGTCTTACGCGCAACGGCAAGACGATCGGCATCGCCTTCCGCAAACACGGCGTCACCGATGCCGAATGGGACGGCAAGCCCTTCGGCGGCCCGGTCGTCGTCACGGGTCTGTAAACCGCAAGCGTGCCGAACGAGGAGACCCATGACAGACATGAGAAGAAAAGATCGCGCCCTTTCAGAGGAAGAGGCGCAGGCGTTGCTCGACCGGACGGAATACGGAGTCCTCTCCACAGTCGGCGGCGACGGGCGACCCTACGGCGTGCCCTTAAACTACTGCGTGATCGGCCGCGCCGTCTATTTCCACTGCGCCGTCGAGGGACAGAAACTCGAACACCTCAAGAACAACAGGGCCGTTTCATTCTGTGTGGTCGGCGACACGCACCTGATCCCGGAAAAATTCAGCACGCGCTACGAAAGCGCCATCGTGACGGGCGAGGCTGAAGAGGTGTTCGGCTCCGTTAAGCAGGCGGCGCTGGAAGGTCTGATCCGCAAGTATTCCCCGAGCCGTTTCGAAGAAGGCCTCGCCTACATCGCGCGCGCTCAGTCGCAGACACGCGTGTTCCGAATCACGATCGGCAGGCTGACCGGCAAAGCGCGAAAGTGACCGGCCCCCGCAAAGCGTGCTTTTTCATCTCGCGCTTTGCGCCCTCCGCCTTGACCCGCCTGCGACGCATACGCTAACATGGGCGCACCCAAACGCCCGACGCCGCGGCTCCGCAACTCAAACGCCCGCGACGTCCGGCCCAAACAGGAGTCACCATGAAACGACTGATTCTGTGCTTCGCGTTGCTTTCGGCCGCCTCGCTCTCCGCGGCACCGGACGACGCACTGCCGCAGATCGGCGCGCAGGTCTTCATCGAGCCCGGTCAAAACCCCAAGGACATCGACGACTGGTTCCGCATCCTCGAAGAAAACGAAATGCCCGTCTGCCGCATCCGCATGTTCGAAACGCACCTGCGCAAACCCGACGGCACGTATGACTTCGCGCTCTACGACGAGGCCTTCCGCGCCGCCGAGCGCCATCACGTCAGAATCTTCGCCACCATCTTCCCTGCGGACAACACGGTCGGCGGCTTCAAGTACCCCAAGAGCGAAGCGCACCTCAAGGAGATCGAAAGCTTCGTGAAGGTCCTCGTCGGCCACTTCAAGGCCTTCCCCGCGCTCGACACCTGGGTGCTGCAGAACGAGCCCGGCACGGGCGGCTCCTATCCGGACAACGACCTCTCCCGTCGCCTGCGTAAGGAATGGCGGGCCGCGCACCCCGCTTCCGATTGCGTGAACGCGGGGTACCGTCAGGCGAACTTCGACGATGCGGAGTTCCAGCGCTCATACACCACATGGTTCCTCAACTGGTACGCGCAGCAGGTTCACGCCGTCGACCCCGGCCGACACCTGCACGTCAACAACCATGCCATCTTCTCAAACTTCCCGGAATACGACTTTCCCGCATGGCGCACGTTTCTCACCACGCTCGGAGCCTCCGCCCATCCGAGCTGGCACTTCTCCATGTTCCGCCGCGAGCAGTTCACGCTCGCCCTGTCGGCCAACAACGAGATCATCCGCTCAGGGGCAGGCCCGTTGCCCTTCTGGCTGACCGAGCTTCAGGGCGGCAACAACCTCTACAGCGGCGGCAAGCCCATCTGCCCCACAAAGGAAGAAACCGTCCAGTGGCTGTGGACCACGCTCGGCTGCGGCGCCAAAGGCGTGATCTTCTGGTCGCTCAACCCGCGCGCGACCATCGACGAGCCCGGCGAATGGGCGCTCATCACCTTCCAGCGCGAGGCCTCCGACCGCCTGCTCGCCGCGCGCGACGTCATCCGCACGCTCAAGCGCACCCCCGACCTGTTCGCCGGCGCCACCCCGCTGCACTCGGGCATCACGCTCCTGCTCTCCCGCGAATCGTTCTGGACCGACAAGAAGCAGAAACTCGGCGGCGCCGAGCAGTACGAGGCCCGCGCGGGCGGTGCGCCGATGAAAGCCACGATCGCCTGGTACGAAGCGCTGACGGAAAACGGCATTCCCTCCGACCTCGTCGAGATGGACGCCTTCGACTGGAACCAGGCGAACTATAAGGGCCAAGTCGTGATCCTCGCCCACCAGCTTGCGATCCCCTCGCGCGACTGGCCGCGCCTCACACGCTTCGTCGAACGGGGCGGCAAACTCATCGTCGAGGGCGCGACCGGCTATTTCGATGAGCACCAGGTATGCGTCATGCAGACCGGCTTTCCTCTGGCCGGCCTGCTCGGCGGCAGCGTCAGCGAGTTCAAGGCTCTCGGCGAACGCTTCGAGATCTCACTGAAGGCCGGGCCGCACTTGCCCGCACATCTCTGGCGCGGCACGATTAAAAACGAGACGGCCACGCCGCTTGCCGCCGAAGGCAAAGAGGTCTTTGCCACCCGTCACGCGGTCGGACAGGGCGAGACGCTGTGGATTCCCTCCCTCATCGGGATGGGGGCCTGGCAGCGCGACAACGCGCCGCTCGGGAAATTCGCCCGCAGCGAAGTGCTCGGGACGATCGCCGACCTGCCCGTGCTCTTCAAACGCCAAGAAAAGCTCGCCCTGCTCAAAACGCTTCTCTCGGGCGACAGCCTGATCACGGTGATGGTCAACAAAGACAAAACCGCGAAAAAGATCCCTCTGCTTGTTAAGAAAGGATTCAAGCCCACGCGTCTTTTCGCGGACAAGGGCGGCCACGCCACAGCCTCCTCGGCCACACTGGCCCCCGAAGAAACGCTGGTCATCCGGTGGGATCGCGAGCGGTAAGCTTCCAACGCCGCATCCCTTCTCGAGCAACCCCGCCGGTCCGTCGTGCGAGCGCGACCCCGCGCCGCACCTCTTCGCGCGTCTCGCACCCAACCCCGCCGGTGCGGGGCGCGCACGGCACTACGCCCCCCTCCCCTCATTCGCAACAGACCGGAATCGGCACCTCCGCCCCGTTGTGATATTTGAAAGTCAATACGCTTGGACCGTTTTTTTTGAGTCGCTCGATCGCTGCCGCAGAAAACGCGACCTCAACAAGAAATCCATGGCCGCTTTTTGAAAGGCGTGGGCAAACGTCCGTCCCTTCCAGCGGGAACCGCCAGCTCAGACCGGTTATGTCAGAAGAAAGCGTTTCGTCGACCGCGATCAGAAATCGACGCTTGGCCGTCGTTTCGGAGGCCTGAAGCGTGATTTGATCGGGGACAATGCGAAAGCCCGGCGGCGTCGCGATCCCTTCGACGGTCATCGTTATCAGGCGCTTCGCCGGATCATCCGTCCGCACATGAAATACGCGTCTGAAAGCTCCCGCAATCTCACTCTTCTTGATCGTGACGGCCACCTCGCCCGTCAGGCCGACTCCGATCGAAGGCGGATAGCCGTCGATCCGCAGACAGTCACAGGTCAGCACAACGCCCTCGATTTTAAGTTCGCCCGTCCCGCCATTCCGGATTTTAACGTGAACCGTCCGGTTCTCCGTGCTCGGATACGTTCCCAGCGACACAACATTCGTCCCAATCAAAACCGCCCGTCCGGTTTCCGCGCCCTCGGCCATCCGGCAGGCGAAGCACAACAAAATGAAAAATGTTTTTCTCACCGTACTTACGCATCCTCTCCCGTGGTGCGCGCGCGACCCCGCGCCGCACCTCTCCCTGCGTCTCGCTCCCAATCTTTGCCGGTGCGGGGTCGCCCCGGCGCTACAGACAGCCCCGCATCCATGGCCAATCCTTCGGCTCATCCACCAAGCCCGCCCTCACCGGATTGTTCCGAATGTACGATACGATCCTGTCATCCTCCTGCGGCGAGCGCGACCAGTGGTCGAACCACTCGGTCTGCCAAAACGGCTTTGGCGCAGAGCATTCCAACCGCCCGATGAAACGGGCCGTCGCACGCTTGAACCGCTCCATCACGCCTTTCAGCCCCAGCGAGCCGCATCGGAAAAACAAGTGCAGGTGATTCGGCATCACCGCGTACGCCAGCACCTTCCAATAGCCGATTTCTTCGTAAGTCAAAATCGTCGTTTCGATCTGCCGGGCAACATCCGGAATCGCCAGCAGGCCGTCCGTCAGGCGGCACCGGTCCAGCCACGCCTCCAGCCGCCGGAAATAGACGCGCGACCGCGCTAACCAATCGTGCTCGCAAACGCCGTCCAATTGCGCCCGCAACTCCTCCTCCACCTCGCGCGGCAGGCTTCCGGCTTGCCGCAGCGTCACGAAGTACCGACCGTCGACCACCTCCCAGTGCGGCAGCGACCCGCGCCAGAACGATACCGTTTTCGAGAACTCCGGCATCTACGTCACCCCCTCTCCATCGGTGCGAGTCGCCCCGATGCTACAGACGCCCCGGCGCTACGGGGCCGTCCCGTTCAGAAACTCCTGCAGATTGCTGACGCCGTCGCCGTCCTTGTCGGCGTCCGCATCCGACGCATCGTTCTTGTTCAGCCCGTAACGCGCCTCCCACCAGTCGGGCATGCCGTCCGCATCGGTGTCCCGGTAGGGGTCGAAGCTGAACAGATACTTCGCCTGACCGATGTTGGCGATGGCGTAGTCCGCCGCCGCATTGGTACTGACCGTCCAGGGATAGTTGTTCGTCATGCCCATCCGGTCATAGAACGGCCGCGCCGCCTCTTTGAGCTGGCCGACGTTCACCGCCGCGTAGTTGTTCGCCGCGTTGGTGAAGACCGGGAGGAAGCCCGCGCCGCCCGGCAGCGTGTTCATCTCGTTCCACGCCATGTACGCCAGATGCTTGAGCTGCCCCATGTTCAGCGCCGCATAGTCGTTCGTCCGCGCCGTCGCGCACAGCACCCCGCGGCTCTTCCACTAGGCGGGCCCGCCGTCCGGGGATGACGTCGTGTCGCCCCCCCTGCACCGTGATCACAGCCGAACGCGAGGACGAGAGCGTCCCGTCGCTGGCCGTGAACCTGACCGTGTACGTCCCGCCCTGCGACCGTCCCGGCGTCCACGAAAAGACCCCGCGCGACAGGCCGTTCGTCGAGACCCCCGGCGTGAAGGACGCGCCGACCGGCAGCGAGGAGACGGCGAGTTGCGGCGCGCCCCCGTCGTCCGACGCCACGACCAGAAAGGCCACCGCGCTTCCCGCCGACACCGTTTTGTTCGGAATGTACTGGATCACGGGCGCCTGGTTGACGCTCGACGTGTCCACGAAGGTCAGCGTGTAGCTCTTGCCCGCACCCTCCGCGTCGAACAGGCTCAGCGAACGGGTCCAGTCACCCGTGCTCCCCACACGTTTCTTCGAGAGCCAGACGTTCCGCGCGTTCATGACCTTGCCGTCCGAGCGCACCGCCGACTTCAGCGTCATCGCGTCGTTGGCGTACGGACTTGCGGTGACAGCATAGACAAACCCGTTCGTCGGAGCGGACGGCAGCGCCAGCGTGTAGACGTTCGCGGAGGTGGGCGTCAGCGTGGTGCCGACGGAGACGTCGGCCGCCGCCGTATCGACCCCCTCCGACTCGTAAACCGTCATGTCCTGCCCCAGAAAATCCACCACCCCGTCGCGGCCGGGCAGCTCCACCAGCACGTCCTTGACGTGCAGATGGGTGCAGACGTTGGTGGAGTTGATCAGCGAGGTCACCTGCCCGCCCAGCAGGTCCGAGTGCGAGATCTCGGCGTTGAAATTGGTGAAGGTGCCGGAGAGCGTCACCTCCATGCGCCAGTAGCCCATCTTGGACGCCCCGGACGCAAGCGTCCCGTAGTCCAGCAGCAGGGTCGGCGAGATCTCCGAACCCTGCACGGAGCTGTCGAGCAGCGTGAAGCCCACCAGCAGGTTAAGCCCGTTGGTCACGATCTGCGGCTGCCCGCTGTCGATTTTCACGCTCTGGGCGGTCCCCGCCCCGACGTTGCGGATGCGCAGGCCCAGCGGAAACGGGATCGCGGGCTCGATCACATCCGTAAAGGCGTCGTCGCCATAGACCTGGCCGGGCAGAAAGTAGTCCAGCGCCAGATACGGCATGGGCTTGACGTAAATAGAGTCCGGAGTGACGGTCATGGTCTGGGTCTCGCCCTGGATTTTGTAGCTCAGCGTCGCGCCGACATAGTAGAGCGTGCCGTCGGCGTTGTCGTCCGCCGCGCCCGGCGCGGGGATGATCAGCCAGTCGATGTCCGCGCTCGTGCCGCCCGCGACCGTGCCCGCCGTGACCGAACCGATGTTCGCGAGCGTCGGAGGCTGAACGTAGAACAACGCCTGCGTGTCCGACGTGTCCGAGGTGAACGTCACGGTCTTGCCGTCCGCGTCCGTGAACGTAAGGGTGATGGCCACGTCGGTGAGCGGTATTCCCTCCAGCCCGTTGCTGATCCGCATCTTCGCGTCGAAGGCCTGCCGTTCCATCGTCAGCTCTTGCTCGATCTCGATCTTCACCGTCGCGCAGACCGAGCCAGCCGCCGCGATTCCGGCCCAGCCCGCCGCCGCCATCAAAACCAGTTTTGACATCATGTTCATTCGTTCGCCTCCAAATCGTTCTCTCCGCCGGAGCCGAGTCCGTGGTGCGAGCAAGACCCCGCCTGCGGTGAACCTAGTCGAACCACGCCGCACCTCTTCCTCGCAATTCTGCCGTTTCAGGGTCGCCCTGCACGGCCGACGTAGCTCCACAGAAACGTGCTCGTTCACCTCTTACTTTTTACCTCTC
>CAZTDL010000209.1:0-7325 GCA_964612775.1 uncultured Lentisphaeraceae bacterium | reverse complement strand
CCGTCAAGCGCTGCTCTATACGCAATGCGGATTTTATAGAACTATTCGCCTGCCTGCGGCGTCACTTGACCGAGGTTTTGTGAGAAGCGGCAGAAAGCCGCAGTGATTTAAGAAAGGAAGGTGCAACATGAGTGAAAACGTAAAAGAAGTTGCGGACAGCGGGTTCGCGGGGGCGATCAGTCGCGGTGTCGTGCTTGTGGATTTCTGGGCACCGTGGTGCGGACCTTGCCGCATGCAGGGACCGATTCTGGAGGAGGTTGCGGCCGCGGTTGTCGGCAAGGCCTCTATCGTGAAGGTGAACGTCGATGAGAATCCCTCGATTGCGTCGCAATTCAATGTCAAAGGCATACCGACGCTGATTATGTTTAAGAACGGTCGGCCCGTACTGAATTATGTCGGGCTTCAACGTAAGGATGCGCTTGTGGCCGCTATTGAAAAGGTTGCGAGCGAATAGGTCGACGGCAAGAAACACGGCCATATTGGTTAAGGGTTTGTATTTCAGAAGGAGGAACGTGATGAGGAAAACGGCACAAGATTATCATCGTGAGCGGCGCGGCAATTGTGCCCAGTCGGTCGCGTACGCTTGGAATTCGAAGAACCCGGGAGCGCAGAATAGCGAAGAGCGTTTTTCTGAATGCGGGGGCGGTCAAGCCCCCGGCGGGCTATGTGGGGCGCTGCATGTGAGTTGTGTGCTCGCGGGTCATGCGGATGCGGCTTCGATGAAGCGTAAATTTGCTGAAAAGTCGGGCGGCCATCTGACTTGCCGCGAAATCCGAGCGGCAGGGCTATTGACGTGCAACGCATGTGTGGGACTGGCGGCGGAATTGCTTGATGAGCACGTGCAAAAGATCAAGAAATGTGACTGACCTGCCGGATTGAGAACGCGTTAATAATTTAACGCCGCAGTGTTCTATCGCAATTTTGATGTTCGGTGGCGAGGCGAAATAATCACAACATATGAAACAACGCAAACAGTGTTCTGCGGCTGACGCATCGGAGGCCACAGATGCGATTTTGGAGAGCATCTCCGACGGCGTGTTCACGGTGGACGGCGAATGGCGTGTGACCTCGTTCAACCATGCGGCGGAGAAAATCACCGGCGTGCCGCGCAAAGAGGCGATTGGCCGGCGCTGTGCGGAGGTTTTTCGCTCCAGTTTGTGCGGCGCAGAGTGTGCATTGCAGAAAACACTCAAAAACGGCAAGCCGATCATCGGCCGTTCTGCGTATATCATCAACGCCGACGGTGAACGTATTCCGATCAGCATATCGACCGCCGTGCTGAAGGCTGCCGATGGGAAAGTGATCGGCGGGGCTGAGGTTTTTCGCGACCTCTCGGAACTCGACGCTCTGCGGCAGGCGTTGGAGGGGCGCTTTCGGGTGGGCGAACTAACGAGCCGTAGTCCGGTGATGCAACGCCTATTCGACGTTCTGCCCGCGATCGCGGCGAGTCCCAGCACCGTTCTTCTCCAAGGCGAGACTGGAACGGGCAAAGAACTGGTTGCGCGTACGATTCACGACCTGAGCCCACGCAAGGGAGGCCCTTTCATAGCAGTCAACTGCGGGGCACTGCCGGACACGCTGCTAGAGTCCGAGTTGTTCGGTTATAAGGCGGGAGCATTCACGGGCGCGGCCAAAGACAAGCCCGGTCGCTTCGCGCTGGCTAAGGGCGGTACACTGTTTTTGGACGAAATCGGTGAAGTGAGCCCGGCGCTGCAGGTGCGGCTGCTTCGCGTCTTGCAGGAGCGCGTATACGAGCCGCTCGGCGCCACGCGTTCAGAAAAGGCCGATGTGCGGGTGATTGTCGCGACGAACCGCGATCTGCTGGCACGCTGCCGCGAGGGCGCGTTCCGCGAGGACCTATATTACCGCATCAACGTCGTGCGCGTGGAACTGCCGCCGCTGCGCCGCCGCAAGGAGGATATTCCCCTGCTGGCGGAGCAATTCATCGCGCGGTTCAACCGACTGCAAAATAAAACCGTTAAGGGCATCGCGCCCGAGGCGCTTTCGCTGCTGATGGCCCACGCGTGGCCGGGAAACGTGCGCGAACTGGAGAACGCGATCGAACGCGCCTTTATCCTGCGCGGCGACGGGCGCATCGAGCTGTCTCATCTGCCCGAAACTTTGACGGGAACGAAAAGCCAAGTCACGCCATCGGTCAGCGGCAGCCTGCATGACGCGCGTGCGGCACTCGACACGCAAGCGATTCTTGCGGCGTTGGAGCATGCGGAGGGAAATCGCTTAGCCGCGGCACGCGAACTCGGCATCCACAAAACCACGCTCTTCCGCAAAATGCGTGAGTTGGACATCGAACCGTCTGCGCGCGACGGGCGAAATCGGGCTCGTTCAGCGGCCGACACGTAGTATAGAGAACGTCCGGTTGTGTTTATGATCGTTTTCATGGTCAAAAGCGGACACCGTTCTTTTATTAAGAAGAATCAGAAGTGCTTTTTCGAGGTCGTCCGCCGGAGGAGTTTCCCGTTCTACGCCAACGGCCGAAATCCGTGCAGCGTATGAATCAGATCGTGACGGCCATCGTGGAGGACGTGGCTGCGCCGAGCCGCGTGGGAGGACACCCGATTTTACGGCCTCTCGTGCAATATGACCTCTTGCGGAATTACCGGGTGCGTTTTCGCCGACAGCAGACTGCTTTTTTTTGAAGGGAAGAAACGCAGGGAAGAGGAAGTTGCGACAAAAGGCTTTAACCTTCCGTATGATGCGTATGCCTGTAATCCTGCATGGTCATGCCGTGGCGGGCTTTGAAAAGACGCCGGAGATGGGTGACGGTCTGATGGCCGCAGTGAACGCAGATATCTTTGATTGGAAGGTCGGTTTTCCGAAGCAGCTTTTCGATATGACTCATCCGGACGGCTTGGATTTCGTCCAGCAGGGAGTGCTGAAAGGTTGAACGGAAGCGCGCTTCCGCCAATCGGCGCGAGACATGCAAATGGCGCACGATGTCCGGCACACCGATTCCGGCACCGGCGTTGATGCGGATGAATTCTTGGGCGCGCCGGGCAACGGAATCTTCGGCCGGTTTTCGGATTTGCGTGGAGTCGCGCGTCGTGATTCCTGTGGCCCCGTAAAAAAAGACTTCTCGGCGGGTTGTCTTTTTGCGCATCAGACGGTCAAGCATCTGGGCCGCTTGGAATCCGCAGGCTTCGGTGTCCCGGCGAATACTGGACAGCGTCGGAACGGTGCCGTTGCAAAAAAGCTCATCGTCGTCGATACCCAGAATCGCCATATCTTCGGGCACGCGGATGCCGATGTCCATGCTCAGGTTGATCATCTGCTGGGCGCGGGGGTCCATGGCGGCGAGAACGGCCACGGGCTTGGGCAGCTCTTTCAGCCAGAGGGCGAGCCGCTGTTCTTCGCGGTTCCAGTCGCCGTCTGTCAGGGAGGCGGTATAAACCCGGCAATCGAAGCCCGCTTCCGCCACGCGATGCCTGAAGCCCTCTCCTCGGAGAGCGGACCAGTTGCGGTTAAGCTGTTCGCCAACGTAGGCGAATCGCCTCCAGCCGCGCTCCAAAAAATAGTCGGCGCCGGTCCTGCCGACTTGTTTCGAGTCATCCATGGTGTAGGAGGCGCGCGCAAAAGGCGCTCCGGGTCTGATCGCGTCATCGAGAGGGTCGGACAGGATGATCGGCTTGCGCATCGGTTTGGGCACGGCCGGCAGGTCTGGCGTCATTTGACCGAGAATGAAGCCGTCGTACGCCGACCAATCGGAAGGGAAGGACGGACGTTTCTCGCCGATGCGGCCTTGGACGACGTGCAGGTGCCAAGGGCCGTACAAGTGGGCATAGCGGAAAATTCCGGCGAGTTTGTCCCGCCCGGATTTCATGCTGGTTTCCTGAATGACCAGAACATGCGGGATGCGACTGAGGACTTTTTTCATACCCGATAAGGATAGCAGAAAAGAGAATCATTTCATCCGGAAATCAATGGCTTGGGGCGGCGGGTTCTTCTCGCGGACCGCCTGTTTTTCAGGCTCTGTCAAGTCGCGACCCTGCCGTTTTGCGGCGTCTTGAATCCACGACGCGAACCATAGTTCGCTGAGGCTCAGTTCTCCTTCGCGGATGGTGCCGAATTCCCGTTGCAGAATTTTCCGGACAGACGAATCGTCGCCGCGTGCCAAGGCGAGCTTGGCGAGTGTCAGTTGAATGCGCTCGTGATTCACTACCGTTGGCGGAAGCGTTCGCACAAAGTCCTCGCAGGCTGCGGTTCGATCATGCCGCTCCAAGAAGCCGCAGATTTCAATGGCGAGACTCGGGCTTTCTCCGCACAGAGCCCAAGCTCGCAGGTAAGCGGCATTCGCCGCGTCGATGGCTCCGCCGCGTTCAGCAAGGAGCGCGAGGCAACGTTCGGCGAGGGCGTTTTTCTTGAGTTTGAGCGAAGCCTCGAAGGAGGCGCGGGCCGTTTCGAATTCGCCGGCTTCCAGTTGCGCCACACCGAGATTAAGGTGGTGCAGCCAGGTCGCCCCGCGCGTCTTCATCGAATGCCGCAGGGCTGCGGTCCACAGAGGGGAGACGGCAAAGCTGCGCGGAGGTTGCGCCAGCGTTTTCGCGGAAAAGGTTCCCTGTTCCACAAGCTCCTGCCAGGGTCGCTCCTCTTCGTGGAGGGGCGTCTCGAAGGCCAGTCCAGGACCGAGCCGTTTGCCCGTCAGTTGTTCGTGCAACAGGCCCCAGCCCGCACCCTGCGCCAGCGTGGCGCTTATGGGCGTGTTGGCCTGCGCCCGCAGGAAACGGTCCGTTTCGTGAAGCGCATTGGTGGGTAAACTCTGGTCGAGGATCTGCCCCGCCGCCGTCACGGCTCGGGCGTAGTCCGGATCATGTGCGGCGCTTGCGCTGAACGCGAGCGGGGTAATGCACTCGGTCCATTCGATGGAGGCCCCGGCTTTCAGGGGGCGCGTTTGGAGCTGGGTCGGGGCGATGCCGCCCTGAATCTCAATGTAATCGCCCTTATCGATTTCGGAGAGGTAGTCCATCCAGCGCTGTCCGCCGCGGCCCGATCCCCACGTGAATAATTTCCGGCCGGAGAGCGTCGTCGTGGAGACGTGACAGAGGCCGCGTCCTTCGCCGTCCACGCACGCCGACCAGGCGCGTACACTTCCTGGTTTGCGGAAGAAGATGGATTGAGAGTAGGGGTAGCGGGCCGGATAACTCCCGTCAAATCCGTCGAAAAAGGGGAAGCCGCGCGGTTCTATTCCGGAGCTGAAAGCGCTGTGCGCGACCGTGTAATCCATCGGTACGAGCACCCGCGTCTCGCGCGTTAAGGGGACGGCGATATTGGTCCACCAATAGAAACGGATGTCGTGGCTGTTCAGATTCACGGCTTTGACGTGAACCCACAGGCGGCATGCGTCTTGAGGAAGGAACAGATCCACCTGCCACGTCGTTTCCAACACGCGGTCGAATTCGTAAACGCGCACGATGGGGCCGCGCGTCGTATCGACCCGACCGACAAAAACCGGGCTGCACGTAAGCAGGCTGTGACCGTAGAGCGGGCCGTTCCATTCGATTCCGCCGGAGAACCAGGCGTTCCGGATCGCCAGGTTCGCGGGCTGAAAGACGGGATTGTCAAACAACAGCTCGCGTTGGCGCGTCTTGTCGTACAGCGAGATCAAGCGTCCGCCGAGCGAGGGATAGAGAATCGCGCGCAACGTGTCGCTTTCAGCCGTGACGGTCGGCAGTCGGCCGGGATGCCGTTCGCGGGAGTAGCCGTCCTGTATGAGATAAGGCAGCGGAGGAATGGCGGTTGTGCCGAAGAGGCCGTCAATGTCTTCGCCCGTGAGCTTTTTATCGGCAACGACAGGCGAGCCTTTGATTTGAAAACGGAACATCGGCCACGGATTGGATTCGCCCAACGGAGCGACGGGCAGCGTACGGAAACCGGCGGCGACGTTCACGGGCGAGGCGGACAGCCGCGGGCAGAGAACGTTTGCAAACAGGCCGAACAACGTTAGGGCACGGATTTTTCGAGTGAGTCGCATGGTCATGTTTTCCTTAATATACGCGTTAGTGGTTCCAGTCTATATCCGTCGGAAGATTTCCGGCAAGAGACGGTTTGCGCAAACCGACAGAGAATGTTTTGCGCAAACAACGGAATGACGCTTGTCGGGTTTCGCATTGCGCGTGCGTAAAAAGTTCCCTCCTGTTTTGCGCAAACCGTTTCTTGTTGGGGTTCTTTTCCTGTGATATCGTGACGCAAGTGGTCAACAACCTGTAACAAAGAAAAAGGGATTCTTACCCATGACCAGAAAACTGCAGGACGTGTTTGTTTTTATCGTATTCATTTTCGCGTTGCCGGTCGGCGTGCGGGCCGGTTCCGCCGGCGGCGTGCCCGAGCCGTGGATACCCGTATCCATGCAAAAGGGTGAGGACGGAACAGAAGTTGGCGTGTGGGGGCGGACATACGGTTTTGACAAAGCCGCGTTGCCGGTTTCGATCAAGGCGTGCGGAAAAGAACTCTTGGCTTCTCCGATGCGCTTGACGGGAGAGGCCGATGGTCAGCTGATCGTGTGGCGTACAGGCGGCCATCTGGTGCTCGGTGCGGACGACGCGCAGACCACGGTTTCCGGTTGGCAGTCGTGCGACGGAGTGTCGGTCGACGCGTCCACGCGGATTGAGTTCGACGGGATGGTCCGTATCGGGCTTACCGTTGTCCCTCAATACAAAAAGAGTCCGAAGCTTCAACGCCTCTGGCTGGAAATTCCTCTGAAAAAGGAATTCGCCCGCCTCTATCACTATTATCCGGGCATCTGGGGAAGCGCCGCAAACAGCGGGGCGATGCCGGATGCAGGCCTTGCCCTGCCGTTCAAGCCGTTTGTCTGGTGCGGGAATGAAGAGCGCGGCCTAGGGTGGTTTGCCGAGTCCGATCAGGGGTGGCAGCCGCAAACAGCCGACCGCATGATCGAGCTGCTGCCTCAATGCGAAACGGTACTGTTGCGCATCCGGCTATCGGATTCCGCGACGAAACTGCCGGCCACTTTTACGTTCGGGCTGCAGGCGACGCCGGTGAAACCGTGGCCGAAAGACTTTCACGAGAAGAGAATTTGGCACGCGTCCGAACTGGGCGTTGGCATTACGCTGCCGGTTCCGAAAGAGTGGTGGCTCTGTCATCGCGCGTTTCCGGATCACAAACCGCTGCAGAAGTTGGACAGGGCTCAAGCGCTCGGCGTGAAGACGGTCGTTTTTCACGAGGATTGGGTGCCGGTTCAGAACTATCCGGTGACGTATCCCGAAGCGGAGTTTAAAAGCATCGTGGACGCCTGTCACAAACGCGGCATGAAGGTTCTCGTCTATGAAGGATACGAATTTTCGCCGCTCGCT
>CAZTDL010000208.1:0-7327 GCA_964612775.1 uncultured Lentisphaeraceae bacterium | reverse complement strand
GGCAGGCCGCTCAAGCCGCTGGCCGCGAGCTCGGGATCAAGGATTCGACGCTCCGGGGCTGGCGCGACGGCTACCTTTTCAGGACGGATGGGCCCTCGGAGTCGCCCCCGCGGGGCGACTCCGAGGGAGATGGCTGAGGAGATCCGGCGTCTGAGGAAAGACCTCGACCGCGTCACCCGGCAGAGGGAGATACTAAAAAAAGCCTTGGGCATACTCTCGGACCAGTCGCCGGCAGGTATGCCATGATCGAAAGTCTGGCGACAGACCACGGGGTTTCCGAACCGTGCGGGCTTCTGGGTGTTTCCACCAGCGGCTACTATGCGTGGCGCGTCCGCGGGCCGAGCCCGAAGGCGCTGGAGGACCGGCGCATCGGCGAGCGTGCCGCGGCGATCCACGAGACGAGCCGGAGGACCTACGGCTATCCGCGGGTGGCGCGGTCGCTTCGCCG
This sequence comes from uncultured Lentisphaeraceae bacterium, assembly GCA_964612775.1. Classification (GTDB taxonomy): domain Bacteria; phylum Verrucomicrobiota; class Kiritimatiellia; order RFP12; family UBA1067; genus DAOPZC01. Next base: position 6,879 of record CAZTDL010000208.1, on the reverse strand, counting down.
CGAGGGTTTTCTTTGCGGCCGGAAGCGCGTCGCCCGCATCATGCGGCAGAGGGGGCTGAAGGGCTCGCAGAAAGCCCGCTTCCGGCCGAAGACGACGGACAGCGGCCACGGCTGCCCGGTCAGCCCGAACCGGCTCCGGACGGCCGGTCCGGTCGCAGCCCCCAACCGCGTGTGGGTGTCGGACATCACCTGCATTCCCACCCGGCAGGGCTGGCGCTGTCTCGCCGCCGTCATGGATCTCGGCACCCGCCGCATCAAAGGCTGGAGCCTGAGAGACACGATGAAGACCGACCTGGTGGCCGACGCTTTTTTGCAGGCGACTTTCAGGAGCAGGCCGGACCCGGGGATGCTCTTTCACTCGGACAGGGGCAGCCAGTACGCCAGCGAGCAGTTCCGGGACCTGCTCGGCCGGCACGGCGCAGTCCCGAGCATGAGCGCAAAAGGAAACTGCTGCGACAATGCGGCGATGGAGTCGTTCTGGGCCACGCTCAAGAGCGGGATGGGGATGAATGAACCGTTCGAAACACAGGAGGATGCAAGGCTGGACATCTTTGACTATATCGAGGTCTTCTACAACCGGCAGCGGCTGCACAGCTCTCTGGGCTACCGCTCGCCGCTTGACTGCGAGCAACAACTTATGAGACAAAATACCGGCCCTTCAATGTCCGAAATATCGGGGTAAGATCATTCGGGCGTTGTCCAACGAGGACGTGTCGCTGATCACGATGCACCTCAAACTCTACGTCAACTCGAAGAGCAAGTGACCGGCGGGTGCGCGTCAGCCGCAACCCTGCGGTGCCAGGCGTTACTTCTGGCGGCTGCTGTTGGGCGTGATCAGGGAAAGCCGTTATGATGAGGGGCTGCCCATTTACTTTTACACGCGCGAGATCGGTCGTTTTCCCGCTCGATCAAGGAGTGGCTTCAGGAATTCGATCACCTCGCGGGCGATTGCCGAGAAACGTTGCGGCACGTCTTGGATTTGCCGCTTGTTTATGAACGCCGCCCACTGTGTTTGTTTCGAGGCGTCTTCAAAGAAAGCGTCCGTGAATACGACCGAATCTGCGGGGATTTGTGTCCCGCGCTTGGCGAAGGTGGCCGCGAGCGCCGACACGAGACTTTCTTCATTTAGGGTGCCGGCGTGCGCCAAGAGCCGGATGTCGTAGAAATCCTTTATCCTGCTGTTGAGCATTCCGAGGTGAAAGATGGCGTGCGCTTTCTCGGCAATGGATGTTTCGGGCGCGTAGCCCAGCATCCGGCCGGGTGCGTAACCGAGCAGGGCCGGGGTGTCGATCCATGTCGGCGGCGGAACCAGTGAGTCGCCGAACCCGATATCGATCTGCATGGGGATTCTGATGACGCCGAGGGTGCCGGTGAATCGGACCCGTCGTCCCGCATAGTCGGCTTCTCCCGTGATGTCGGATATCTGGATGGAGTCCTTCTGGAACTCGAGTCCGTCCGGCTCGACCTCCTGTTCGATGGCCGCCTCGATCACGGAGCGGATCGCCTCAGGGGCGTTGGAGAATCTGCCCAGCAGATCGATGTCCAGTGTGGAGCGTGCGTCGGTAATCTTCAAAGCGTGAAGCAGGAGCGCCCCCTTGAGAATGAAACGGTCGCAGGCTCCGGATTGGGTAAGGCGATACAGAAAACGCGACATGGCGAAATACTGCACCAGTTCCTGGAAACTCTGGCCCGTCTCGCGCGAGAGATTCAGGATCTTTTGGCGGTTGGAGGCTGCAACGTCGGTCATACAAGGGTCTCCAGATAGGGGCGCATCACCTTTTCAACCCGGCAGACTCTGGCCATCTCCAGAACCCGATCCGGGTTGCGGCCACGCCGGGTCATATAGTTTTTCAGCGCCTCGACCGCCACATCAAGGCCGATGCTGTTGCGGAACTTGAAGCAATCCGCAATCGTCTTCTCCGGCGAGTAGATCCGCGTCTCGATGCCGCCGATGACTTTCTTTTCGATCCCAGGGGTAAAAGAGGCTGAAGACATGCGAAATACCCGGACACGGGGATAGTCCAGCCGTGGCACCCGCGCGTCCCGTGTCACGGCCAGATAGATTGTATGCGGGATCTCGGTGGTTAGATCATAGTGGTAGAGCGCCGAAAGCAGGCAGACGACTCCGTTGGGAACGCGTTTTGCAATCACCGCGTAGTCCGTCGAGCCGGCATCAGGGGCGTCGGCCATCTGGTAAACGCCGCGGGACAGGCGCGTGACCTTGCCGGACTGGAGCATGCGGTAAAGCGTGCGCATGGGGATGCCGTTGCGCTGGGCTTCGCCAGGCGTAAACGTTCCGCCGTCAAGCTTCCCTGTAGCGAGTTTGTCCCGGACTGAATGTCTCATTTCGACTCCAGATGTTAATAAGTGGAGTCAAATATAGGCGTTTACGGAGAGGAAGTCAACCCACTTGGGCAAATCGACCTTCCCGGAAAACACAAATAAACACACAAACGCGCCAAAACAAACGCCAAAACAGGCTCCAGAAGGCCGGGAGCCGTGGGTGTAAGGATACGGGAAAATTCAAGCGGGCGTGCACAATTCGCGTTTGGGTTTGCACCTTGCGCTCAAAGATTAGCCTGTTCAGCCTAAAACCAAAACAGAACCAAAACACGTTTACGCTGGTCAGGAAGACGAGGCGTCGCTATAGTGACAAATGCAAGCGGGCGTGCATATTATTGATTTCAGCCCGGTTTTTGACGCCGTTTTGTTTGGGCGTTTGTTTTGGTTTTTGACCCCCGGATTTCAACCTGTTTCAGACTGTCGCAGGGGAAAATGGACGACGGGGCAAAAAACTAAAAACCCCGAAAACATTGGCGTTTTCGAGGTTTCTCACTCTTAAAAAATGGTCGGAGCGGAGGGAGTTGAACCCTCGACCTTTTGGTCCCGAACCAAACGCGCTACCAGGCTGCGCTACGCTCCGAAAGGTGTCGCAAAACAGGCGCACAAATTAGCTTAAATGACGGGAGAAGTCAAAGCCAAAAGATGCGGCCGATGAAAATCATATGACGCGCTCGACGATGATCTCGGGATCGATCGATTCACGCAGGATGCGCTCGATGCCCTGTTTCAGGGTCATGGTCGCATGGGGACAACTGCCGCAGGCTCCGCGCAGGCGCAACTTAACGGTTTTGTCTTCGATTGAGATGATTTCCATGTCGCCGCCGTCCGCCTGTAACATGCCACGCAGTTCTTCCAGCTTTGCTTTGATTTGTTCGCTCATGAAACGGTTCCTTTACAAAAAGCGCTTATAATGCCCAAAAGCATGGGACGCGTCAAGTCGAGGTCGTGCGATTATCTCTCTCGCCGTACCTGATGCGCATCAGAGACGGGATTGGACAAAGTCCCGAAGAGCCGCGACAGAGATGAAATTGCGCACATCGAAGTCGCCGTCTTCAATGACAATGCCAAAGGCTTCTTCAAGTCCAACGACGAGTTCGAGCAGGCATACGGAATCAACGCCATAGGCGTCAATCAGTGAAGCGTCGGTCGTGATGTCGTCAGGCGCGATGTTCAGAAACAGGCGTTCAACGATCATCTCTTTCAGTTTCGCTTCAATCGCAGTGGTGTCCATAAAGGCCTTTTTGAAGATAACAGGGCAGAAAAACGCTCTGCCCGAGCGTGAGACGCAAGCCGGATTTATTTGAGCGTTTGGACTTTGGCTTCGATGCGTTCCAGTTTTGCGGCGAGAACGGCATACTGCTTGTCGGCGCGCACTTTGATCATAATCTGAATCGCGATGACGAAGAGCAGCAGGCCCACGGTGATGGCGGTCGAAAAGAGCGAACTTCCGCCCGCCGGAGGCAGGTCGGAACTCTCGGAAAAATCGGATGGTTCCATGGCCGCTTTAGAAGGCATGCGGGGTTTGACCGGCGCGGTTTTGCGTTCTTCCGGCTTTTTAACCGTGATTTCTTTGGGAGTCACCTCTTTTTTCTTCTCTTCGGAAACCTTCGCAACGGCGGGCGCGACCGTTTCAGGCGCCTTCTTTTCTTCAGCGGCAGGCGCCGCGCTTTTCTTCTCTTCAATCGTCGAAGGCGCGGGCGGCGTGTCGGCTTTTGCGACGGGTTCTTTTGCCGGCTCGCTCGTTGCTTTTGGCGCTTCCTGCCGGGGTTCCGACACGCCGACTGTGACGGCGGACGGCTCCGGGAGAACGTCCTTTGCGGGTTCGGCCTTTGCTTTGTCCTGCGATTCCGATTCGATCACAAAGGAGTGATTGCACTTGGGGCATTTTTGGTTGATCGGTTTTCCCAAGTCAAAGATGGCCAGCTTTGCTTCACATTTCGGGCACTTGATAATGCGTTTCATAAAGTGTTTCCTTTGCTAAGAGTGCATCAGTGTAATAAAAAAAGTACGGGGAAGACAAGCCTGAGATAACCGCGTTTTCACAAAATATGTCGTCCTGCGAAAAGCCGATGAAGCGTGAGTCAGCGGCTGCCGGTGCCGGTCGCCGTCCGTCAGAATGACGCGTCGCGATCATCCTGTCCGTGGTCTTGCCGTCGCGACTGAATGCGTTGATAACGGGTTGCATCGCGCATCTGTTTTACGTATACTGACCACACTTCTTTAAGTGAAATTTGGAGTGTGTATGCGTACGTTTTCTTTTTGCGTTTTTTTGATGTTGGCTTTCGCGGGTTCAACCGGCGCTTTACGGGCTCAAGATTTTTCCAAACTGTCTGATACCGAACGCAAGCAAGTCAACGATTGGCTTGCCGAGCGGGCGCAGATAATGATTGTTGCGCATAAACTCGAGAATGAAATCAAGCAGTCTTGGTCCAATGACAAATATTCGACGCCTGAGATCGAAGCGTTGCGCAAACGGTATCGCGAGCTCCAGCAGGAGCTGATCGGCACGCAGCAGCAATTGCAGAAGAAAGTGCAGGAAACGCCTGCGGTCATCGAAAAGCGGCGTCAGCTTGATGCGGCTAAGCAGAGCGTTCAGGAATTGACGAAGAAGGTGTCGGGCAAACTGAACGGTCCTCAATGAGGCCGCAGGGGTTCTTTTCCGCATCTGACGAAAGGTTCTATGATAAAAACAAAGAAGCAAATCGCACAGGTTAAGAAGCCGCGTATCCTGATTGTCACGCCGGAAATCACGTATCTCCCGGTCGGCATGGGAAACATGGCCTGTAAACTGACGGCCAAGGCCGGCGGTCTGGCGGACGTTTCGGCTTCGCTGGTGGCGGCGCTGTTTGATCTCGGTGCGGATGTGCATGTGGCGTTGCCGCACTATCGGCGCATGTTTCACATCGATGTCGGGCAGTTGATCAGCGATGAGCTGCGCGTCTATATGAGCCGTCTGCCGGACACGCGCATCCACTTGGCCGAAGACCGCTGTTTTTATTACCGCGACACGGTGTACAGCAATTCTCAGAATGAGAATCCCAAATTGGCGCTGGCCTTTTCGCGCGAGGTCATCAACAACATCATTCCCACCGTGCAGCCCGACCTGATCCATTGCAACGATTGGATGACCGGTTTGATTCCCGGTGCTACGCGGCGCATGGGGATTCCGTGTCTTTTTACGGTGCATAACATCCACACGCATCATCTGAGCTTGGCGCAGATTGAGGATTCGGGGATCGATGCGGCTGAATTCTGGAGCAACCTTTACTATACGCGCGTGCCCTACAATTATGAGGAGTCACGAAATACCAACCCGATCGACATGCAGGCGAGCGGCGTGTTCGCTTCGCATTTCATCAACACGGTCAGTCCGACGTTCCTTGAAGAGATCGTGAACGGATGGCACGATTTCATTCCGAAGGCGCTGCGCGAGGAAATCCGCAACAAGTATCGGGCGGGATGTGCGGCGGGAATTTTGAACGCGCCGGATTCGGCTGACAATCCTGAGACGGATCCGAATCTGGAAGTCCGCTACACGTCCGAAACGCATCGTGAGGCGAAACGGGCGAACAAGGTGGCTTTTCAGCATAAGGTCGGCTTGGAGGAGAATCCGGATGCGCCGCTCTTCTTCTGGCCTTCGCGACTGGATCCCGCCCAAAAGGGGCCTCAGTTGCTGACCGAGATTCTTTATCGGTTTTTTGCCCGTCATGGCAAGCAGCATGTTCAGATCGCGATAGTCGCGAACGGCGTTTATCAGCAACCCTTTTATGACATCCTGCGTTTCCATGATTTGTACGGCCGTTTGGCCGTGTGCGATTTTAACCAAGGGCTTTCGCAGCTCGGGTTTGCGGCCTCGGACTTCACATTGGTGCCGTCGCTGTTTGAGCCGTGCGGCTTGCCCCAGATGGTGGGGCAGCTCTATGGTTCGCTGCCGGTGGTGCATGACACGGGCGGATTGCACGACACGGTCGAGCATCTTGATGTGGCCAACAGCAAGGGGAACGGTTTTGTCTTCAAGATTTATGACAGCCGCGGACTGGAATGGGCGATGGAAAAAGCGATGGATTTCTACAAGCTTCGCGCCGAAGACCGCGAACGTCATATCGCGCGCATTATGCGCGACGGGCTTGCACGGTTTAATCATGAGACCTGTGCAAAAAGTTACATCGATATTTATGAGAAAATGCTGAACCGTCCGCTTGTCCGTTCATTCGAGTAGTCTTGTCACAGATTCGCTTTAGGAGGTCAGATTATGCCGGTATCCGCTGCACGTTCATGTCTGCTCGATGATCCGTATCTGTTGCCTTATGCGGAGATCATCCACAGACGGGCGGAGTTGGCTTTGACGCGTGCGGCGAATTTGGCGAAAGCGCCGGGGACGTTGGCGGAGTTCGCGTGTGCGCACGAATATTATGGCTTGCATAAGACGGAGACCGGCTGGGTCTTTCGCGAGTGGGCCCCGAATGCGACGGCGATATGGCTCGTGGGCGATTTCTCCAACTGGCAGGTGAGCGACTCCTTTCGGTTGAACCATCT
>CAZTDL010000207.1:4326-7335 GCA_964612775.1 uncultured Lentisphaeraceae bacterium | reverse complement strand
TGGTGTCTACCGGCAGCTCCAACACAAATGGATGGGCACTAACGCTCGCGAAAACGCCTTAACGCACGTCATTGTCTATGGCGGCGACAGCGCCTTTCCTCCGTATGAGTTTCTTGATGAGAAAGGCCGTCCGTCCGGATTTAACATTGATCTTGCCCGCGCCGTGGCCCGACAGCTCGGCGCCAGCATCACCTTCGAGCTCGGCCCGTGGGATGATATCCGCCGCCGAATCGAAAATGGCGAATTTGATCTCGCCAGCATGTTTTATTCAGCGTCACGTGAACAACACGTCGATTTTACGGTACCGCACACATTCGTGCATCAAGCGGTCTTTGCCAGAGATGATTCACCATCGTATCATCACTTCGACGACCTTAAAGGCCAGCGAATCTCCGTCCAGAGCGGAGACATTATGCACGACTATGCTTTGGAGCGCGGACTCGGAGACACACTGACAACTACAGCGACGCCAGAAGAAGCGCTCGCTCTGTTGGCGAGGAAGCAGGTTGACTTCGCAATGGGCTCACATTTACAAGGGCTTTATTGGATCAAAAAAAACGGTTGGGCATCTCTGCGTTCCTGCGATGCCCACCTGCTCGGAACGGAATACTGCTATGCGGTCCCGAAGATGAATACGGAACTGCGCGATCTGGTCAATGATGGTCTGAGGCAGCTAAAAGATAATGGTGAGTATCGAAAAATCTACAACACGTGGTTGGGCGTTCTGGACCCGGACGTCTCGCGACGGTGGATCATCAAAATCATTTTGCTCCTGTTGACGGCAGCCTCAATCCTGACGGCCGTCGCGGGCGGCATCATCTTTATACTCCGTCGGCAGGTGCGTAAGCGTACCGCAGAACTTGAAGAAACGAACGCTGCGCTGGAGAAAGCCCATTCGAATGCCCTCATGCTGATGCAGGAGGAAGTGCAGGACAAAGAAAAACTGCAACAGACGCTCGTGCAGGCCAAACAATCGCGCCTTGCGTTACTGACCGTGTTGGACGACGTAAAACGCGAGGCCGCCGAACGGTCACGGCTCTCTGCGGCCATTGAACAATCCGATGAGGCCGTTCTTACTACGGATACGGAGGGCAACATCCAGTACGTAAATCCTGCGTTTACGGTCATCAGCGGTTATTCCCGCGAAGAGACCGTCGGAAGAAACGCGCGGTTTCTTAAGAGCGGCAAACAGAATGCGGAGTTCTATCAGCAGATGTGGGCACGACTACGTCATGGGGACGTTTGGCGCGGCCACTTCATCAACAAACGTAAAGACGGCACGTTTTACGAGGAAGACGCATCCATCTCGCCCGTTCGCGATGGCACCCATAAGATTATCAATTATGTCGCCGTCAAACGTGATGTCACCCGCGAAATCCAACTTGAAGCCCAATTTATACAGGGGCAGAAGATGGAATCGGTGGGGCGTCTGGCGGGCGGCGTGGCACACGATTTCAACAATTTGCTCATGGGCATTTTAGGGTATGCCGAACTGTGCAGAGACCAGATTTCAGCCTCCCATCCGATCCGAGATTGGCTCGACCAAATCACTCGCACGGCCCAACGGTCAGCAGAGATCACACGGCAGCTTCTGGCCTTCGCCCGCAAGCAGACCATCGCGCCAAAGGTCTTGAACCTGAATGACGCAGTAGCCAACATGCTTAAACTGTTACAGCGGTTGCTCGGCGAGGACATCGATCTGGTCTGGTTGCCCGACGCAAGCCTTCACCCGATCAAGATTGACCCGTCGCAGATCGACCAGATACTCGCTAATCTGTGCATCAATGCGCGCGACGCTATCGTCGGCGTTGGCAAGATCACGTTGGCCACGCAGAATAGTTCTATCGATGAAGACTTTTGCGTCAGTCACCTGGAGGCCATCCCGGGCAACTACATTCTATTGACGGTGAGCGATGACGGTTGCGGCATGGATGCGGAGACCGTCGCGAAGATGTTCGAGCCTTTTTTTACAACCAAAGACGTGAGCAAAGGTACGGGTCTGGGATTAGCCACTGTTTACGGTATCGTCAAGCAGAACAACGGTTTCATCTGCGCAACCAGCGAAGTGGGAAAAGGAACCGTTTTCAAGATCTTCTTGCCAGAGGTGACAACCGAAATCGATATTTCAGCTGTCCAGTCTGTGAAAAATGACCCGAAAGGCCAAGGCGAAACCGTCCTTTTGGCGGAGGATGATCCATCCTTATGCAAGATCTGCCAACGGTTCTTGGAAGACCTCGGATATCATGTTCTGGTTGCGGGAACCGCCGAAGAGGCTTTAAACCGGACGGCGCGGAATCTGGATGAAATCCGGCTGTTACTGACGGACGTGGTGATGCCCGAGATGGATGGCCGGCAATTGGCGAACCGAATCACAGCGATCAAGCCCGGCATCAAGACCTTGTTCATGTCAGGCTACTCGGCGGACGTGATTGCCGAACGTGGCGTTCTTGAACAGAATGTGGCCTTCATCGCAAAGCCCTTCACGCGCAGCGAACTTGCGCGCAAGGTGTATTCCATATTGGCCAACTCGGATGAAAAACCGGCTGAGGGCGGAGTGCCGCCCGTGTCCGAAACGCCAGTCAACATAACGCCGTAAAATAACGTTCGCAAATGAAACTCTGACAACTTAAAGGCTCTGATTATGCTATGTGAAGCCCAAACACTCACGGGGTTCAGTCTGGACAGTCTGGACGGAAAACTCGGCAAGGTCAAAGAATTCTATTTCGATGACCAATTCTGGACGATTCGCTATCTGGTGGCAGATACGGGAAACTGGCTTCCGGGCAAACAGGTTCTGCTTTCGCCGTATGCGTTGGTTGACATGAAAAAAGATCAGGAGAAAATCACCGTCAATCTGACGCGGAAACAGATCGAGGGCAGTCCGTCCTTGGACAGCAACAAGCCCGTCTCACGCCAATTTGAGGAGGCCTACTACGGCTATTATGAATGGCCGGTTTACTGGGACGGCTCATACGTGTGGGGAACATACCCCTTTATTTCGCGGGACAG
>CAZTDL010000207.1:0-4316 GCA_964612775.1 uncultured Lentisphaeraceae bacterium | reverse complement strand
AGAAAGCCGACAATAATAAAAAGGCATGGGACCCCCATTTACGCGGCACGAAGGCCGTGCGCGGTTATCACACCCAAGCGATCGACGGCGAGATCGGCCATGTGGAGGATTTCATCATCGACGACGAAACATGGACGATCCGTTATCTGATTATTGATACGCAAAACTGGTGGCTCGGGAAAAAAGTTCTGATTTCACCGCAATGGCTCGGGAGCGTGAGTTGGCGTGAGTCAAAAGTTTTCGTCAATCTCTCACGCGAGGCCATCAGGCAGGCTCCGGAATACACGGATTGGTCAATCCTTACCCGTGAATTTGAGGATGGTCTGTATAAGCACTATGAACGGAAGAGATACTGGGACGATAAACCCTCCTATTGAGACAACATGGTCGCATGGACGGTCGTCTTTCTGTTTGCGGGTTCCACCGGAAGGCACATGACAAAATCATGAAGTTCTCAAGACACATCACGGTGCTGCTCGCCGATGATCACATAATCATCAGAACGGGCTTGCGAAAACTGCTGCGCGCGGAGAGTGACATTGAGGTGATCGGCGAGGCCGCTAACGGGCTCAAAGCCGTTGAATTGGCACTGAAACTTCGCCCCGCCGTGGTGATCATGGATATTACGATGCCTAAAATGAATGGCCTTGACGCTACGAGGAACATCTTGAATAGCTGTCCCGACGTGAAGGTGCTTATTCTTTCGGCACACAGTGATGACGCCTACGTGAAGATGGCGATGGAAGCAGGCGCGTCGGGATACCTGACCAAACAGAGTTCACTCCACTCCATCGCCGATGTGATACGGGACGTTCAAAAGGGAGGCACCGTTTTCCGTTCTTCCGTCGCCGGGCATCCCGTCAAGCGGCGAAACGGCGTACCGCCGCTACAGGATCCGGGATTGAAGTGCGCCACGCTCCTGACTTCACGTGAAAGCGAAGTGTTGCGCATGACAGCAAGAGGGCTCAGCCATACTGACATCGCACGGGGTCTGCGCATCAGCGCGAAAACGGCTAAGCGGCATATATGCAGTCTCATGTCGAAACTTGCCCTCCACGATACGGCGAGCCTCATTCGCTACGCGATCAGGAACGGCATCCCCATTGCCGTCAACGCCACCTGTTGAGGTGATCGATCCTATGCCGAAGGGATGGGGCGGGCGGCAACAGCCGAGCCCCTAAGCGCCGCGTCACACGCGCAGCACGCGTAAAACGCCTCCCCCCCCCTTCACGCCACTTCTTCCGCACGGCTGACACACACATCGAACAAGCCTCGCTTGTGTTGGCCCCTGTTAGCGGCAGAAAAAAGGTCTGTGCGACACGGTAGGGTTAAACCCCATAGTCGTCGCGCTAATCCACGTGTAATCTATCTTTGGTTGAAAGTTTTGAATACTCTTTTTTTACATCGTAAAACGCCGAACGGAGAATAGGAACCCGGCGAAAACAGCTCTCGCCGCAAACGATTGCGTTCATGGGTGGAGCTTTTGGTTTTTGCAACGCGTAAAGAGGTGTTGTCATGGATGCGATGCATATGGATGAAAAGGAAGCGGGACGGAATCAGCAGGAGGATGCTGACAAGAAAGGCATGGACCAGCTTCGCATGCTCTTTAAAACGAAATACGCTTCACCGAAATCCGATTTCACGAGCGGCACGCACGTGGCCAATAAAACGGATCTGCGCGACGATGCGCGCAACGGGATCTGAAAGAACAGATTGACACCTGCGGCAATCGGTGAAAAAAATCAAACGTTGATGGTTAGTCAGTTGGGTACTAATTGCATCTGGCACCCGAGGTGCAGCTATTTTTTTGACCGCTCACGCCAACGGGATAAACGGGATTGTCAAAATGAAATCTGTACCAACGCGTCGACCCAAAAAATCAGCTCGGCTTATCCGTCAAGAAACGACGGCCGCGACAACCGTTAACGTTAAGGCCTCGTTCCCGATTATCGGCATCGGCGCATCCGCCGGGGGGCTGGAGGCGCTGGAACAGCTTCTGGCGCATGTTCCGGCGGACTGCGGCATGGCCTTTATCATTGTTCAGCATCTGGACCCGACGCACAAAGGGATCATGCCTGAGTTGCTTCAGCGTGTGACAGGCATGACCGTCTTTCAGGTCAAGGACCGCACCGAGGTGCACCCAAATCGTGTCTATGTGATTCCGCCGAACAAAGACATGTCCATCTTACACGGGATTCTTCACTTGTTCACCCCGTCGGAACCCCACGGGTTGCGGTTGCCGATTGATTTTTTCTTGCGCTCTCTGGCACAAGACCGGATGGAACGCAGCATCGGCATAATCCTTTCCGGAATGGGATCCGACGGCACACTCGGACTGCGCGCCATCAAGGAGAAGGCGGGACTCGCACTGGCGCAGGAACCGTCGACAGCCAAGTTCGACGGCATGCCCAGCAGCGCCGTCAACGCGGGGTTAGTGGATATCGTGGCACCTGTCGACGAGTTGCCGGGAAAGATTATCGCCTATCTGCAACGCGCGCCGTTGATCGTTAAGTCGGTAACCGCCGCTGTGGATGACAAATCGCGAAACATCTTGGAAAAAGTGGTCATTCTTCTGCGCTCTCATAGCGGTCACGACTTTTCCCTCTACAAAAAGAACACGCTCTACCGCAGGATTGAGCGCCGCATGGGTATCCACCAGATCGGCAAGATGGCCACGTATGTCCGGTATTTGCAAGAAAACCCGCAGGAACTGGATTTGCTCTTTAAGGAATTGCTGATCGGAGTCACCAATTTCTTCCGCGATCCCGCCGCTTGGGAACAGCTGCGCTTAACCGTTCTCCCCGTGCTCCTTGCGAGTCGAACGTCCGATCAGGCTTTGCGGGCATGGGTTCCCGGCTGTTCCACGGGTGAGGAGGCCTATTCTCTGGCCATTATGCTCAAAGAGGTGGCCGAAGCGCTGAGGCCCAGAGTCCGTTTCGCGATACAGGTTTTCGCTACCGACCTCGACAAAGATGCGATCAGCAAAGCCCGGCAGGGCCTCTTTTCCGATACCATCACCGCCGACGTTTCAAAGGATCGGTTATGCCGGTTCTTTGCCAAAGAAGAACACGGTTATCGGGTCCGTAAAGAAATCCGCGAGATGGTGATCTTCGCGCCGCAAGATCTCATCATGGATCCGCCCTTCACCAAGTTGGACATCCTTAGTTGCCGGAACGTGCTGATCTACCTGACGCCCGAGGTGCAGAAAAAACTGATTCCCCTGTTTCATTTCAGCCTCAAACCGGGAGGCGTTTTGTTTCTTGGCAGTGCGGAGTCGATCGGCAACGCCACGAATCTATTTGCACCACTCAACGGCAAGTCCAGGATTTTCCACCGAACCGAGTGCGCGGGGCCATTACGCCCGGTGGAATTTCCGTCGTCTTTCAGCGCGGCCCCGTACTTGGGCACGGAGACGCGTCCGGCGACGATACCGTCCGTCAGCCTCCAGACTCAAGCCGAGCAGTTGATCCTGCAGCATTACGCCCCGCCGGCCGTACTCACCAATGACAACGGCGACATCCTCTATATCAGCGGCCGCACCGGAAAATACCTGGAGCCGGCCGCCGGCAAAGCCAACTGGAATTTCTTTGCCATGGTCCGTGAAGGCCTTCGTTACGAGCTGACGGATGCCTTCCAAAAGACGATCCGAGATAAAGAACGCGTGACGATGAACGGCCTCAAGATCGGAACCAATGGCGACACCCGATTCGTGAACGTGACCCTCCAACGGCTCGATGGTCCGGGAGCGCTGCAAGGATTGGTGATGATCGTTTTCGCGGACGTAGCCGCGTCCGCCGAAAGCCAAACGGAGAAGACGACACCGAAAACACAGGCCCGCAGCAAGCAACTCACGGAACTGGAACAAGAGCTCGTACGCGTCAGAGGCGAAGCAAGGACCCTCCACGAAGAGATGCAAACCTCACAGGAGGAGCTCAGATCAGCCAATGAAGAGCTGCAGTCCACCAATGAGGAATTGCAATCCACCAATGAGGAACTCACCACGTCGAAGGAAGAAATGCAATCGATGAACGAGGAACTCCAGACGGTCAACGCCGAATTGCAGGGCAAGGTGGACGAGCTTATGCGGGCCAGCAACGACATGAAAAACCTGCTCGACAGCACGGACATCGCCACCCTGTTTCTCGACAAGGATCTCAACGTGCGGCGATTCACATCCCTCGCGACAAAGATCATCAAACTCATCCCCGGCGACCTCGGCAGGCCCATCACCGACCTGTCCTCGGATTTGTTTTACCCGGAACTGGCTAAGGACGCAAAAGATGTCCTTCGGACATTGGTTCCCTCTGAAAAAGCGA
>CAZTDL010000206.1:0-7349 GCA_964612775.1 uncultured Lentisphaeraceae bacterium | reverse complement strand
CCTACTGGGCGCTCAAACTCAAAGCGCCGGAGGCGGTGGAGGTGGAGGACATGTGCGGCGGCGGTGACGGGGCTTGGCCCGTCCGCACGCGCATCCGCTGGGATTTTCCGGCCCGCGAAGGCATGGATCCCGTCAAGATCTACTTCTACGACGGATTGGCGGAGGGCCAGCCGTATAATCCTCAGACGGTGGGTCAGCGATGGACTAACGTCGAGAAGCGCGAGTGGCAGAACCTCCCGCCGCTGCTGCGCGAACTGGAGAAAAAATACGATCGGAACTTCGGCCGGAACGGTTCGCTGCTCGTGGGCGACAAAGGACTCATGACGATCGGCGAGTTCGGGGACGGATGCCGCATGGTTCCGGAAGAGGCGCACCGCGCGTTTCCGGTACCGGACAAAATCCTGCCTCGCGTCAGAGGCACGCACCAGGAAGACTTCTTCAACGCGTGCCGCAACGGGACGCAGGCCTGCGCGAACTTCGACTATTCGGCGCCGCTGGCGGAAATCGCCCTGCTCGGCGATATCGCGATGCTCGCCGGACTCAAGCGCCGCGTCGAATGGGACGGCGCCGCGATGCGTTGCGTCAACCTGCCGGAACTCAACCGCCACCTGACAACGACCTGTCGGAACGGATGGACTATTTGATGGCGACGCAATCAAGAAAAACGGTGCTGATTCAAAAAGCCCTCAAAGGGATCGCGTCTGAGCTGGGGCGCTGGGCCGCGCCCATGGTTTTGCTGATCGCGATCCCGGTTCACGCCAACGAAAAAAGCCCGTTTTCACTCGACGTGAAAACGGACATCTATTCTGCCTATGTGTGGCGCGGCAAGGCCTTGGATAAACACGCCGTGACGCAGCCCAGCGCCATCGCGACTGTCGGCGCGCAGGAGCTCGGCTCGTTTTCGCTGAAGCTGTGGTCAAACTGGGATCTGACGCAAAACTCCGGGGATTCGAAAGAGACCAAAACGGGTGGCGGCATCAACGTGTTTAACGTCACGCCATCGTATACGAAATCGTTCGGACCGCTCGGCGTCACCGTCGGCAACATCTTTTATACCTTCCCGGGCGACGGCTATCCGAAGAACAGCAAAAGCACGTATGAGCTGTATACGACGGTTGCCTATAAAAACGCCGTCGTGACGCCCTCCTTCAGCGTGTATTACGACTACCGCGGCGTCGGCGGCGGTTTCCTCGAAGACAACCCGCTCAAGGATCTGTACCTGCGCGCCGCGCTGGACAAATCGTTCCGGCTCAGCGACCGTGTGACGGCGGGCGGGACCGTTCTGCTGGGCGGGGGAACCGGCCACTACAACGAGGTCCGCTACCACTCCCCCGACGAGGGGTTCGCCGACTATGAGACGTCGGTCTTTCTGTCCTACGCGGTCACGGACGCCTTTTCCGTCGGCGCAAAGCTGGCGTATACGGGGCTGGTCGGGGGCGCTTGGGGCCTGGACCGCCACGCCATCTCGCCGGACGAGATCGTCTGGGGCGGCGTCAATTTGCGATACCGGTTTTAACGGGAGACTGAATGGACGGATCCCGCCCCGCGCTTGGCGCGAAACGGCCCGCGCGACGAATCACGGCATTAGGCCGCCGTCGCGCAGACGTCGGCGATAGGCGGCGGGAGTCGTTTCGAAATGCTGTCGGAAAAGCGTGCCGAGGTGGCTGGCGCTGGCGAAGCCGCATTCGTCGGCGATGGCTTCGATCGTCATCGCGGATTCCCGCAGGAGGGTTTGGACGCGTTCCAGTCGAACACGCATGATTTCGGCGTAGACCGTCCGCCCGATCACCGCTTTGAACCTTTTCTCCAGCCAGCGGCGGGAAACATGAAGGTGCCGCACGATGTCTTCGACCGTCACGACGATGCCGGCGTTGATACGGATAAATTCATCCGCGCGGGCGACCAGCGGATCGGAGATCTGCACGGTCTCCGTTGAACGGCGCGTCACCAGATGCGAAAATCCGAAAGTGATGATGGACTGACGTCCCTTGGTCTTCCGCGTCTCTCGCATCATCCGATCAAGCACGCGGGCCGCTTCGAACCCCGCCTGCTCCGTGCTCATTTGAATACTGGACAATTGGGGCTGGGCGGTCTCACAAATCAGTTCGTCGTTGTCAACCCCCAGCACAGCAATCTCCTGCGGAACCGCGATTTCCGCTTTCAAACAAGAGTCAAGAACCTGCCGCGCCCGCTCGTCGTTCGCCGCAAAAAGCGCGACGGGTTTCGGCAGCTTCTTTAACCACTCGCAGAGTTTGTCCTGATCCTTTGAAAAATCTTGCCGCTCGGGTTTTGAAAGACGCGGATATACCGCGCAGAAAAGTCCATCCTGCTCTAAGCGTTGACAAAAAGCGTCCTGCCGTTCCTTCGACCAGGAAGCGCCGTTGACTTCACCGACAAATGCGAAGTGACGAAACTTTCGTCCCATCAAATGCTCGGCCGCAACCTTCCCGATCGGCGCGTTCTCGCACTGAAGACGGCTCATCCGCGCGAGGGGATGAGCCGAATCGAGAATCGCATCCGGGACATGGGAGAGAACTGTCGGAACACGGGCCGCCAGCAGACGCTTCGACTGATCGCGGTCCCGAAGATCGATGATCATCCCGGTGCACCCCCACGCCACGGGATCAAACAACTTGTGTTTTCCGGCACGTTCGTCAATGAGATGGACGGCCCAAGGGCCGTGCAAATGAACAAACTGCAACACACCGCGCAACAATTCGCGACAGGCTTTGATCGAGGTCGGCAGCCATAAAGCGACATGGGGCATTCGCGTCCGCACAGGATTCATAATCCCCATTACACCATTTTTCGTTTCGTTCGGCAAAGTCAAAGTTCGTTTTTATGATAAAAATTTTACGCAAATGTGACTGTCTCTTAAAAATAACCGCGTGTACTCTAGTCATTATTAATGAGTCGTTCATTAGTAAAGGAACGTGCGATGAAAAGTAATTTTGTTGCTGTGGCGATAGCGATGATATCCTTGACTCTTACCGCGACCGACTACACGTGGAACGGAACGACGGGATCTTTTCAGACCGGCGCAAACTGGAATCCGACGGGCGTACCCGGCGGCGCGGACAACGCGCTGTTTACGAGCGCGGGACCGTACGGGGTTTCTTTCTCGGACGACGCGACGAACACGGCGGCCACGGTCGGCGCGGACGTGACGTTCGATCTGTCGGGCCATACGTGGCAGTTGGGCAGTTTCTCGTTCGCGAACACGGGAACCGCCCGTTTCGGCGGCGGCACGCTGCAGGTGGGCTCGGCGGTCTCCTCGTTCGGGACGGAACGGAATCTGATTCTGGAGAGCGGTTCGGCGCGTTTCGGTGCCTCGCTGGGATCCTACGGCATGAGTAACGGCGGAACGATTGAAGTCCATGGGGGCGATCATCAGAGCGTCGGTGTGGTGCTCTATTCTCCGCCTGCCGGAGGCGTTTCCCTTTGGATGACCAATGGCGTCTACACAGCGATTAGAAATGCCAACGGCAACAGCCTCACCCTTTACAATTCGGGGAAAGCCGTGTTCGAAGGCGGAATCTTTACGCATTCCGGGAATATTAATTTTTACAACACATCCACCATCGACGTTCGCACCAACGCCGCATTTATCGGCACATCCAGCGGTGCGAATTACAACATCGGCGGGACGGGCGGCGGATCGGTCGCGCTGAACATTGACGGCGGCACCGTGAGCAACAACAGTCCTTTTTTTGTGGGTTGTACGGCTTCGGTTTTTTCGCCCCACCTGTCGGGAACGGGGCTTGTCGGCCTGACCGATGGGGCGCTCTATTTGCGCACGATGACGCTGGCCTCTTCATCGAACGCCGTGGGCATTCTGCGGCAGGCGGGCGGCACCGTACGCTCGACCGAGTCGTTCTACGTCGGAGGCGCGTCGAGGGCCTTGGGAAAAATCGAGGTTTCAGGTGGGCTGTTCGTTACGCCGAGTGCGTTGTTCCTCGGTTATGCCAACGCCAGCACGGGAAGGTTGGAGGTCAGCGGCGGCGAAGTGGTGGTCAGTAATTCCGTGACCGTCGGCAACAATCCGGGGGCTTTAGGCGAGGTGAGCCTGTCGGGCGGCCTGTTGCGGACGACCGACACACTTTATTTGGGCACTGCGGCGGGCGGGGTCGGCACCCTCACCTTTGCCGGCGGGCAATTGAAAACGGTGAATTTTCTCTTTGTTGGCTTTGCGGCGGGCGGAATCGGACAAGTCAATGTCGCGCAGGGGACGTCCGCTTTTCCGAATACGGTTGAGCTGGGCTACGCCGGCGGCAGCACGGGCCGGTTAGTGGTGACGGGCGGCGAATTGTCGATCAGCAACGATATCAACTTCGGATCGGCCGCCAATTCGCTTGGCGAAATAACCGTGTCCGGAGGTCTGCTGAACGTGGTCGGATCGAGTGCTTTTCTCCGGATCGGCCGCCATGCTTCCGGACTTGGACGCGTAACCGTCACCGGCGGGACCTTGTATCACGCGGTCCCCGGAAACCACGGCATCATCGTCGGGTACAGTTCGGCGGTCACGAGCGAACTGGTGATCGCAGGTGGCATGCTGACGGAGCGTAGCGGCAGTTCATTGTACGTGGGGTGGAACCCTGGAACGGCCGGACGCGTGACGATCAGCGGTGGCACGAACGATTTCGGAGGAACCGGAAATTTCCGGATCGGCGGCGGCGTGGGCACGGGCGGGGCGGGCGTGATGCGGATTTCGGGCGGCGCCACCTATGTCACCAATACAACGGTTTACGTCGGTGCCGGTTCGACCGCGACCGGTCGGCTCGAATTGGCGGGCGGCACGCTGACAGTGAAGAAGATCGCTACCTCTTCCGCGCCGTCCTCCAAAATCCTGTTCGACGGCGGCTCGCTGTGCTACGTGGGCAACGGCGGTTCCGAAACTGCGTTTGTCAGCGGCATCTTGGAGGCCGCATTGACGGGCAATGGCGCGGTGATCGACTCAAACGATGGCACCGTCACGATCCCGCAGGCGTTGAGCAACGAAACAGGGTACGCGGGCAGTTTTACCAAAAAAGGCGCGGGCAAGGTGATATTGTCGTCGCCGGACAATGCGTTTACGGGACGAGTATCTGTCGAAGAGGATGAACTGACGGTTTCCGGCGCGATTTATCTGACCGGCGGCGTGGCGACCGATGCGGGCGCGGTGCTGAACCTCGCTTCCGCGACGGTGCGCGACGCGGCGACGGCGTCGGGCACCGCATCGCGGATCAACGGTACACTCGTGCTGGCTTCCGGCGGTACGCTTACCAACGGCGTGGACGCGACACTGGGCGGCAGCGGCGTCATTACCGGCAGCGTGGTGTTCGTCTCGGGCAGCGCGTACGGACGAGACAAGTCCGATCCCTCTGGCTCGTTGCGGGTGACGGGGGGTGTGACGTTTGAGGCGGGTTCGACGATCGTGCTGACCGGCTACACGCTTGAGGATCTTCAGGCGGGTATCCCGTTACTGGCGGCCTCCGGAACGATTCTGAAAACCGATCCGCTCGCCGTAACGCTGGACGGCGTTTCGCATCCCTATTGGCGAGCCGTGCTTTCGAACGGCGGCTCAGTGCTGACCGCCCGCGTGGCACCGGCCGGCACGCTGATTCGACTCTACTGATGAAAAAACTTAAAATACGGATGACAATGACGGTATACGGTCAGCTCGTTTGTGTGTACCTTTTGCTCGGCGCGATCTCGCGCCGAGATTATGGACCACGCATCACTATGGAAAAAAAATCAGTGCTGAACACGCTCCTCAGGAACGGGCCTTGCCTCATGTTCCTCCTTTTTATCGCCTTTTCTGTTTGCCGGGCAGAGGACGCGTTTCAACCGCTGCCGCTGGACCGCGTCCGCATCGACGGCGAGATCGGTCGGAGAATCGAAATCACCGTCACGAACAATCTGCTCAAAGTGGACGTCGACAAGGACTTTCTGAAGCCCTTCCGCGAAAAGACGAGAACGGACGCATCCATCGGCCTCGGCAAGCTGATCGAAGCGTCGGTTCATTTCGCCGCCTGCACGAAGGACGGGCGCGTGTTGGAATTGAAACGGTATATTGTGGACGAGACGCTCAAAACCCAGGGAGCCGACGGCTATATCGGCTGCCTCGCGGAAACCGGGCGCATGTGGGGCCTCTGGGATCTGCCGGAGATGGGCTTCATCATTCTCGGACTGGTGGAGGACGGCCGCCTGTGCGGCGAACGGCGTTCGCTGGACGCCGCACGGAAAGCGGCGGACTACATTCTCGCGCGGTGGAACACGAAGCCAACCGGCTGGGGCGAGACGTATCTGCGCGAGGTGCCGCGTCGGACCGGGCTCTGCTACGCGCTCGTGCGGCTGAGCGAGGCGACGGGCGATCCGCGCTACCGCGACTTCTGCCTGACGACGTGCAAAATGGCGGAATGGAATCCGCCCATCGTTTTCGAGCGCCGCGATCTCTACGACAGCCACATCTACACGTATCTCGATCAGTGCCTCGTACAGCTCGCGCTCTACCGCGAGTTTCCCGCTGATGCGCGTCTTCTGCGCGCCAGCCGACGCGCCGTGGGGTTTATGACCGCGCAGGACGGTGCAACCGTCACGGGCGGCACGGGCTTATGGGAAGGCTGGTCGTTCAATCAGGACGGCCGACGCGGACTGGCGGAGACCTGTTCGACCTGTTATCAGATTCGCGTGTTTGAAAATCTGTTGCGGCTGGACGGCGACGCTTTCTACGGCGACCTGATGGAGCGAACGATTTACAATATGCTCTTTGCCGCGCAGGAACCCAACGGACGCCGCATCCGCTACCACACGCCGATGGAGGGTGAACGCCCCTATTTTCACATCGACACCTACTGCTGTCCAAACAACTACCGGCGGCTCGTCTCGGAGTTGCCCGGCATGATCTGTTACGCGTCGGACAAAGGCGTGGCGGTGAATCTCTACACGGCGTCCGAAGCCGAACTGACGGTGGCCGACGGCGTGGCGCTTCGCGTTCGGCAAGAAACCGACTACCCGACGACGGGGCACGTCGTTCTGTCGGTCGACCCTGAGCGGGAGACGATGTTTCCGCTGAAGCTGCGCATTCCGCTGTGGTGCCGGAAACACGCCGCGATCGCGGTCAACGGCCAATCGTGGAACGGACTGATTGAACCGGGACATTTCGCGTCCGTCGAACGGACATGGCGGAAAGGCGACCGCGTGACCCTGACGCTGCCGATGACGTGGCGCGTCATTGCGGGTCGGCAGCGGCAGTCCGGACGCGCGGCGGTGATGCGCGGACCGTTGGTCTACTGCATGAACCCTGCGGCGCAGACACAGCTCGCGGAATCGCGGCGGAAGGAACTTGCCAAGGACGCGGCGGACGTGGG